>CAMLEM010000244.1 GCA_946479005.1 uncultured Chitinophagaceae bacterium
CCGGCCGCATCAGTCACCGTATAGGTTACCGTTGTTACGCCCACATTAAAGGTTTGCGTTCCTACATTATTCAAACCGGTAGCCGGTGAAGAGCCTGTAGTGGCGCCAGTAAGTGCCCAGGTCCTGGTCGTCACACCACAATTATCATTGCTGGTCGGGTTCGGTGTATTTACGCTGGCTGAACAAACGCCTGCACCGTTGCTTACCGTGATGTTTGCGGGGCAGGTAACGGTCGGAGCCTGGGTATCGTTCACCGTTACAGTAAATGAGCAGGTAGTGCTGTTATTGGCAGCATCCCTGATCGTATAGGTAACCGTGGTAACACCCACGTTAAAGCTACGGCTGCCGACAAAGTTTACTCCTGTTGCCGGTGAAGTCCCCGTTGTAGCGCCAGTAAGTGCCCAGGTTACTGTAAACCCGGGGCAATTATCGTTTGCGGTCGGGTTCGGTGTATTCACTGTCGCAGCACACAATCCCGCATCGTTACCGGTAGTGATGTTTGCAGGACAGGTGATCGAAGGAGCCTGTGTGTCGTTCACTGTGACGGTGAACGTACAGGTCGTCGTTCCGCAAACATTGGTCGCTGTGGCCGTAACTGTCGTTGTGCCCACAGGGAAGAAACTTCCTGAGGGTATATCATATGTGATCGTCGGCGCAGGAACTCCTGTTCCCGTGGCAGGCGAATAGTTCACAATGGCTCCGCACTGGTTTGCCGCATTGCTAACAACTACGTTGGCCGGGCAGGTGATCGTCGGTGCCGAGTTCACGGTGAGGTTCACCTGCGCGAAAGGCCGGCAACCGGCATCCGCTGGCACCGGTGACAGGATCGCATAGATGATATAGTTTCCGGTGGCTGTGAAAACGTGCGAAGTGGTAGCAACTGTTGCGCCGCTTGTAAGGCTTCCGTTCGGAACGGTAGCGATCACAGTTCCTCCGCTATAGGGATCAGCCAGGGCTGAGCTCGAATATTTGAATGTGATTCCGTAAGTATTTCCCATATCCACCAGTCCCGTGGCTGTTATGGTTGTATTGGCATCCACACAGCTTGCCGTGGAAGGAGTGGTTGACACTGTCGGGACCTGGGGACAAACATTACATCCTCCGGGACCCGTAAGATTAAACACGGCGACCTCAGAACAGCCGTTCGCTGCCGTAACTGTCACGGAATAAGAGCCGGCTATGAGGCCTGTCTGGTCCTGCGCCGTGGGATTCACACCCGATCCGACCCAGGCGAAGGTATAGGGTCCAACCGCCCCTCCTAACGTGAGGGTGATCGATCCGTCCGTGGAAACGCAGGTCGTTGGCTGAACAAGAGTTCCGGAAATGGTTGGTTTCGGGTTCACCGTAACCACCACGGGAAGGATTAGTGAACAGGATCCATTGATCGCCTTGATGTAATAAGTACCGCCAACGGTAACCGCACTGGGGTTAGCCAGCGTGTTGGTGGCGCCTGCATCCGTATAATATTCAAATGTAAGACCGCCAATAGAGCCCGCCGTCACAGCAGCTGCTGTAAGATCCACGGATTGTCCATCACAAACAGCAGCGGGATCATTGATCACAAAGCCTGTTGCAGTAAATTCATCCGCCCCGGGATCCGGTCCAACGGGAGCTGTACCCACCTGTCTTGTATCTCCATCGATATCAATTGTTATACCGGCAACGGTATTTCCTGCGCCTTCTATGCACCAGTTAGCTCCAGGCGCATTGCTCAGGTGAAGATCCGTCGGGGAAACAAAGGTTGGCATAAAGTCAATCGACTTCAGGTTTCCTCCGAACCCTGTTTGCAGCGCGGCGATATCTGACCGGTTGCTACCAATGAATCCTAGGTTGGGTCCATCGGAATAGTAAACGTTGTGGTCAATGCTTCCAAAAACGGAACTGGCAGCGCCCGAAACAATTGCATAGCGTTCGGTTCCGAAGGTTTGACTATTGACAAGAATGTTATTAGTGAGATTAACTCCGCCAGCAGTTGTAACCGCTGAGGTTACGTTGAACGCAGCAGGCAAGCCACCTGCTTCGACCTGGTTCGTGTTCATCAACACGGTATTGAAATGGATATCATATCCTCCTCCTGCCGTAACGATGATACCGTAACCATTATCTCCCACTGCGATACCGTTGAAGCCATCAGCAGCTACGTCAGATATAAAATTGTTATGTACGCTGATATCCGCTGCGGTCTGTGAGGATGAAAGCTGAATACCGTTGGATCCGAACCCGGTAGTGTTCGTATTCTTAATGTCACTGATCTCGTTCTCATACACTGTGACATTCGAGGTTGCGCCGAATACATAGATCCCCGTTGTTGTTCCGGTACTCGAAGATGTCAGTCCCGAAATGGTATTATTGCTGACATTGATATTCGCATTGGACACACCACTGGAAACCACGATACCGCGGGGTGCTGAAGAAGTCGCGCTCATCGGGCCGATGATATTGTTGGTCACCGTTGTATTGACTGTTCCCGTGGCAAGCCAGATCCCGGTCACGTTTGAAGCGTCGGTTGTGTTACTTACATTCCCGATGGTATTGGATGAAACTGTGGCTCCATCGATACCCTGCAGGTAAATGGAGGTGAGGCGAATCGAATTCGCGCCCGCGGTGTTAAACTCATTACCGGTAATGGTCAGTCCCGAACCGTTGCCCGGAACCGGTGCCGTGATATTGTAGATGGCAATATAGGCACGCTGGATATTGTTGTTCTGGATCGTTATGTCATTGAAATAACCTGGTGATCCTAGCGTAGCGTCAGACAATACCACAGCCGATGCTGAATTGGCTCCATTGATTACAATGGTGTTCTTCAGTGCATTATTCGTGAACGGAGTGGTTCCCGTTGAACCCATATGATATACAGTCGGGCCTGTAGTAGCCGTATTTGTGATCGTAAGATCGCGGGTCGTCGTGGCATTATTGGAACCATCAATGGTCACATAGCTGGAGAAATTCCTGATCAACGCTCCGCTTGTTACCGAACCGGAGATGGTGGGACTAACTCCCGCACCCGGCCTGATCGTAAGCGTATTGACCGCGCTGGCCTGTGAATGGGAATTGATCGTGATCGGGAAGGTCTCAGAAGGATAGGTTGCATCTATGAGACTGAAGATCACGGCACCACCCAGGCAGCTACTGTTATAGGCAGCAACAGCATCTGTCAGTGTAGTGAAGTTTCCACCCACGCCAACTGTGTAAGTACCTGAAAGGGTTGGAAGCACTGTATAGTTAAACGGACTGGATGGCGGAGTGGCGGCTGCAGGAGGGTTAATGCTGAATCCTCCGGCGCCTAAGAAAGGAAGAGAACCTACATTGCCGAGGTTATCCTGGGCAACAACATAATAACTCACAACATCGCCGATCACTGAACCTGCACCAAATGTGAACTGGTATTGATCGGTGCCGAGATAGGAAGCAGTGGCAGCTGTGTAAGCTCCCGCATTGATCCTCCAGTATAATACCGGAAGGCCTGCCCCGGCTGTTGGAACACCATCAGCATCCGAAATGGTTGCGGTCAGTGAACGGGCTCCCGCGGCACAGGAATTATCGAGCGGGGTGAAAACGATCGCGGGGTAATTCATAAAATTACCGGCATCTGCACCAATGTCGGTAGGTGTAAGGAGAGACCGCGTCTGCCCGTCGAAATCAGTGGCGATCGCGGGGATGAGGACCCCGTTCCCTTCCACCGGCGTGGGGGTCGCACTGATGTGCAGGTCGGCAATGGTTACATCAGCAAAGCTCACTGCCTGTCCTGAGATCGAATTGGCATCTCCGGAAGATGCGGTTTGCCAGTTCGCGAAGGTTTGGGCACCTGTCCACCAGCCCACCGTTCCTGCGGCGGC
>CAMLEM010000245.1 GCA_946479005.1 uncultured Chitinophagaceae bacterium
GCAATACCTGGCCTTTTTCGTATGAGAAGAATATTTTCATATCAATATTTCGAATATGGGCAACTGATCCTGGCGATCTTCCACTTCCCTTTTTCCTTCTTCATCGCATAGCAAAGGATCACGGTTTCCACCATTTTACCATTATCATTATACTGCCCCAGTACGTCCACCGTGGCATCATTCCCTTCCACTGTGGTCACCCAGGCCCGCGCTTGCTTCAATTCCTCCACCAGCCAGCCCGGGTCTTCCTGGCTATTCGTGTACCAGTCGAAATCAAAACCGTAGGGGATCTCTCCTTCCGGGTCGGCCGTGAATGCGGAATCGCATTCCTGGAAAAATTTCTTCTGGCCGGCGATGTAGGCCTCACCCAGCCAGGGAACCGAGGAACGTATAAAGGCAAAATACCGGTTGACCTCGGTCCAGTTGATCTTGTACGGGGGGCTGTCGTTATTCTTCACTCCTTTGTACAGTTCAAAAGAATTGAGTTTGGGATGATTCTTCAGGTACCAGTTATAGAATCCCATAATGGCAGACCTGATCTGTGTGGAGTCGGTCCTGGAGGCCTGGGCTCCCGCAGCTGAAGTAAAAAACAGCAATGAAACAATGACCAGGATATTTTTCATAATCGCGGGTTTTTCAGATCCTTTTCATCAATGCTCCATTCACCCAACAGTTCACCTTTCAATCCAAGGTATTCCACTTTCATCTTCCTCGAATTGCGGGGACCACTGAATGAGAAGCGGGTATAATTCTGTTTCTGGTCGATCCCGAGGACCCGGTAAGGGTTGTTTTGTTCGTCCTTACCAAAAGTATGAGTACCGGAGGTCAGTGGCGAACAGGTAATATCATACAAAGGGTATGACCCCTGCCTTTCCACTTTAATGATCTCGCTGTGATGGCGGTCACCCGTCACAAACACCACTCCATTCACCCGGTACTCTTCCAGGAAGTCCATTATCTCTTCATACTCCAGCGTAAAATCCTTTAGCTTATCATAGGGCGAAACAGGATTTAATACCTGGCTGCCGACCGCCACCAGTTTAAAGGGGGCGTTACTATAAAGAAGAGAATTCTTTAGCCAGTCAAGTTGCTTTCTCCCTAACATTATTTTATCCGGGTTGGGTTTCCCGTTTACGGAATCCTTCATCCAGTCGGCGCTTCTCCACCAGCGATCGTCGAGCATAAATACATCCACATCACCATAAGAATACATTGTATAGATACCCTCCCCATCCTCCCCTGCTGAAGGATTGCAGAAATAACTGCTGAAAACCTCCCGGCTGGTTTCTTTCAAAATATAATTTCCCGCTGCATTATTGGGTCCATAATCGTGGTCATCCCAGATCGCCAGCTGCGGCATCGCTTTGAGAAAATCCTGCAGTATGGGCAGCGAACGGTCACGGCTGGCCCGGTACCAAAGTCCCCATTGGCTGAAGTAATCCACTTCACGGGTGTACCAGGCATCGCCGAGCCATAACATAAACGCGGCCTTCTCTTTTGCCATCGTTTCGAAGATGGATGAGTCTTTGCCATAAGGAGTGCCGGGACGGTCATACACCGGTTGGTTGAAATAAGAACAGGATCCTGCCAGGAAGCTGAAATCCGGGGCGGGCTTCCTCCATTGCCAGAGGTCCTTGGTGGTGAACTCACCTTTTTTTCCTGATAATTTCCCATTGATGAAAATGGAATACTCATAGGTGGTATTCGGTTCCAGCCCACCTACAGTAAAAGTGATGGGATTAAATTCATTTCCCAGGGCTCCTTTATAAGTGACAGTTTTCTTTTGGACCGAGCCTTTGCGATTAAATTGTAATGCGGCTGTCTTCGTTTCTTTCGAAACCTCCACCCAGACCTTTGCATCGCGCAATTCAACCGGGCCCAGCATCGGGCCTGAAATGAGTTTCCCCTGTGAAAAACCTTGATATGAAATGAGCAGTAGAAGTAGAATATAGCGGTGCATCGCCTAATTTTTCACAATGTACTAAAGGTGAAATAAAAAAGCCGGTTCGTAGCGAACCGGCTCCCTGATTGTCGAATTTATTATTTCCAACCTGACCCTTCAGCCGGGATGTTGAAGATTTTACAGACCTGTTCATAAGGCATCTGCTTTAACTGATCCAACGAATAGTTTGCATTTCTTCCCCCCAGCACACTACCAGGGATCACTATCCAGCGATACTGATTGTTCAAAGTTGGATAAGCCGGATATGGGAATGGAGGATTGTTATGCAGGAAGAACGTGTAAATGATCTTACCAACCTGCGGTTGGAAACTCCAGGTGGAAGGCTGGGCTAAATTAAAATTGGTGAAGGGTAGCATATGGTTCTCCGTTCCAAGAATACGGAAATAAGCAAGGACGGCACCATTACTGATGATCGAAGCGGTGATGGAAGAAACTGCCTCATCACTCACCGCCATATTTGCGGCGTTCACTGCGCTATCTCTCCAGTTTTTGGTCAAAGTATGCCAATTTGAATAAATCACATTCGCAGTCCCCGCGGGACCTTGGGGGCCTTGGGGACCAGTGGGCCCCGTAGGACCAGCAGGACCAGTGGGACCGGCAGGGCCCGTGGGGCCAGCAGGACCACCAATACCAGTAGGACCTTGCGGACCGGTAGCACCGGCGGGACCTTCAGGACCTTCTTTCGTGCAATTTATCAATATGAATGTTGCAGCAATAAGAAGCAATGAAAGGAGGGAAAACTTTCTCATAGCGTTTAAGTTTGGCTGTTTAGTTGGTTGTGGTTTTAAAAGTAAATGGAAAATTTCGCTCCACCAAGAGATTTTAAAGGAAGGCCCAAAAAGCTTTTTTGCGACTATATTTGTCGCAAACCAACCCCCAATATGCAAAAGAAGTTGTACCCCCTCCTCCTGGTCTTTTTTGGTAGTATCGCCGGTACAAATGCACAGTTCAGGAAAGGCGACAGGATGGTGGGCGCTTCCATCGCTTCCCTGCTCTATAATTCCGGAAGCAGCACCGTGACCTTCCCCTCTTTTCCCGGGTATGAGACTGAGTCCAGCAGCTGGGGCGTGCGGGTGGAACCGTCTATGGGCTGGTTCCTTTCGGAAAAAACCGCGGTGGGAGTGGCCGTAAGTATTCACCCGTATGGTCAAAAGGTGACCTATAATGATAATGGCACCGTTTTCCAGGAAGACAAATCCAACAATTTTGACGTCGGTTTGGGTGTTTTTGCCCGTCACTACCTGGGAAGCGGTGGAGATTTCCTCCCCTTCGGCCAGGCTGGCTTTAATGTAGGGATGAGTTCTTCCAGTACGGAAGGATTCCGGTATTACGAAGGCATACCTGATTATAAGGTCAGCTACGAGGGAGATTCTGATGGAGGCTTTTTTACCAACGCCTCCCTGCAGCTGGGTCTTACAAAAATGGTGAGCGAAAACGCCGGACTTGACATCAGCCTCGGATACACCTACTCTTACAACAAGAATACCTTCAAAACGGTAACTCTCACCGATATCGGCATAGATGGAACGATCGAGACCCGGGCTGAGAACGAGCCCACGACAAAATTCACCAACCACGGCTTTTTCATCGCCGTGGGATTCCAGGTCTTCTTACGAGGGAAAAACGGTAAATAAAAGTATCACTTGTTCATCATCTGCTTCGCCTCGATGCTGAGGGTGGCGTGAGGAACGGCACGAAGACGGGCCTTATCGATCAGCTTCCCGGTCACGCGGCAAATACCATAGGTCTTGTTCTCGATGCGCATCATCGCTTTTTCCAGGTGATCGATAAAGGTGATCTGGCGGCTGGCCATCTGGCTGAGCTGTTCTCTTTCCATACTCACACTTCCATCTTCCATTGTCATATAACGGGCT
>CAMLEM010000246.1 GCA_946479005.1 uncultured Chitinophagaceae bacterium
GTCAAGAATGATCTCAGCGTTTTCCATATCGTCAACCGGGTTGGTCTCCGATGCTGAAAGTGCGCTCAACGCCAGGTAAAACCTGGTACTGTCATTTTTTTCTTTAGTTATTAACCTGACAATACTGTCAATGTTGGAGACTTGGGCCTGTGTGAACTGCAATAGAAAGCAGGCAATGAAAAAAAGGATGGCTTTTTTCATACTGGTGGTTTGGTCCGTTAATTTGAGGGGGTACTGGTATCCGAATGTAAGCTTTTTGGCGGTGAGGGGTTCTCACTTCCCGATACAAAACTTCCCAAAAATATACCCCAACTGCTCCTCGTTCGTGATCTCCCCCGTGATCTCCCCCAGGTAATGCAAACAACGCCGAATATCCAGGGCCAGCAGATCGCCCGGGATCTTTTCGTCCAGGCCGCGGCGGATGTCGGTGAGGGATTTCTCCACCTCCTTTAAGGCGTGGTAATGGCGGGCATTGGTAACGATGGTGCTTTCGGTTTGCACCTGGCCTTCCAGTACCTTATTCACCATTCTTTCGCGGAGTGTGTCGAGGTGACGGTTCTCTTTGGCAGAGATGTAAACGATGTTGGGGTCCACGTCGAAAATGGCCTGGCGGGTGAGATCGGCCTGGTCCATTTTATTGGCCACGAGTATGTACTTGAGCTGGGCGGCGACCAGGCCACCCACGGTCTTTTCAAATTCCTGGATCGGCTGGGTGCTTACGTCAAAGACATAGAGGACCAGGTCGGCAGCCTTCATTTTCTCCAGGCTTCTTTCTATGCCGGCTGATTCGATCGTGTCGGATGTATGTTCACGGATGCCGGCCGTGTCAATGAGACGGAACAGGATCCCGTCGATATTGATCAGCTCTTCAATGGTGTCGCGCGTGGTGCCGGGGATCTCGCTGACGATGGCGCGGTTCTCATTGAGGAGGCTGTTGAGCAGCGTGGACTTGCCGGCATTGGGTGGACCAACGATGGCAACGGAGACTCCATTTTTTATGACATTACCGAGTGAGAAGGAATTGAGGAGTTGAGCCGTTGAGAGGTTGAGAGAGTCTATTAATTCATAAAACTCTTTGCGGTCGGCGAACTCTACGTCCTCCTGGCTGAAGTCGAGCTCGAGCTCGATGAGGGCGGAGAAGCGGAGCAGACGTTCGCGTAAATTCTTAAGGTCCTCTGAAAATCCTCCACGCATTGTATGCAGGGCGGCTTTTTGGGAGGCGGCGGTGTTGGAGGCAATCAGATCGGCAACGGCTTCGGCCTGGGCGAGGTCCATCTTTCCATTGAGAAAGGCGCGCTGGGTGAACTCGCCGGCTTTGGCGAGACGGGCGCCGTTCATTATGCAGGCATTGATGACTTCCTGGTGAATGAATGGGGAGCCGTGGCAACTGATCTCTATAACGTCTTCGCCGGTGTAGGATCGGGGTCCTTTGAAAAGGGAGATGACGGCTTCGTCCAATAACTTATCTCCGTCGTGGAGCATACCCACGTGCAGGGTATGCGAGGGCTGGGATTCGAGGTCTTTGGAGGGGAAGAGCTGGTTGACGATCTTAAATGCATCCGGGCCGCTTAAGCGGATCACTCCAATGGCGCCGATGCCGGGGGGAGTGGCGAGGGCGATGATGGTGTCGGACCAGGAGTGCATGGGTCAAAGATAGAGAAGAGAGAATAGAGATCAGAGTTCAGGGAACAGTGAACAGCCAACAGCCGTTTCACGCAAAGGACGCAAAGAAGCGCGAAGGGCGCAAAGAACAGCCAACAGCCGGTTCCCACGGATCTCACAGGTTTTAGTGTTTCAAACAATGATATCTAATCCCTGTAATCTGTACTGTGTTTAATCTGTGATATCTGTGGGAAACACAAACTTTACTTCTTTACATAACTCCCCCACCCACTTGGCACCCACTGATCGGTAACACTCATTTTTCCCCTGCTATCGCAAGTGAATTTATAATGATCCACAGTGAATGACTTTTTGTCTGAAGAGAATACAAGCCGCCAGGGAATATCCCGCTCTTCGCCAATCTTTGTGCCACCCGGTCCGTATCCGCAGGCCGCCCCATTGAGGAAAGCAACTCTTCCTCCATCGAGGATCATCGCCCCGCTGATGAAGGGCTTCCATTCCTTGCCTTCTTCATAATTTCCAAAGCGCATGCTGAAACCCATGTCATACACTTCTACCTTCCACATCCGCTTGTCTTTCTCATTCCAGTAGTAACCACTCAACCAGTAAGTATCCTTTCCCACTATGAAATCGTGCGTGGCTACAGCCTTCCCGGTTTCCGGGTCGAACATACGGGCCTGGTAAGCGCCGTCTGTCAATCCTTCAAAACTGAGTTTGCCATTTGCCTTCCCCTCCAGACGCGCGCGGCCGGAAACCAGATGCGCGCCCGCAGCGAGATCATCCACATCAGGAGTGAACACAGGAAAGATACCTACCCAGGCTTCCTTCCGCATACAAAGTTGCGAGGTGAAATCGAGTTCGATGGTTTGCTTATACTGGAACTGCCTGGCACCTCCCAGCGTAGCCCTGGCGCCAACGCCCGGAAGTGCCGGCACCTCACCCAGCAGGCGCATCACCTCAGGAAGTTTTTCATTGAAGAATCGCAAGGCGGTAGCATAACTTTTCACTTTATCTTCTTCCACGGTAAAGGCAAAATTTACCACGTCCACGTTCTTCGGTACCGCGATGCGACTGGTATAGTCCAGATCCACCCCTGAACACTGTGATGAATGCTTCATCAGGCAACGGGTGAGCCCGCCTTTCCCGCTACCGCTAACGACCACAAGGTCTTCAATGGCGCGGTATACATCTTCAGCTTTATTGCGCCTTTGTTGAACCCGCACCAGGTCCTTATAAGTTTGTGACTGCACCTGGTTATTGGCAATGATGCCGGCCAGCAGTTCATCCACCATTCTTTCCCTTTCCTTGATCTCTGAATCCGCATGTACTTTCAAAAAACGCCCAATGATCTGGCCCATCGAAGCCAGCCCCTTTCCCTCCTTCAGTATCTTTCTCCAATCGCCCCCATATTCCACTCCTGCCTTCATCAGCGAATAAATGTCAGAAAGATGGCTTTTCAGATCACTCATCTGGTCATCAGTTAAAATGCCGAACCCCGGTATCATATTGGCAAAGGCTTCAGGGAAGTCCTTATCAAAACGGTCTTTCATCACGCGGCCGATGTAACTTTCGGCGTCTTTCATTCCCTCATAAAATTTATCAAAGAGTTCGGCCATTTCCCGGTAGGTCTTTGTGCCAAGTATTTTTGGATCCGTGGCGATCTCCCAGAAATTGCTTCCCGCGCTGGCGAGTTCGAGAATGGCATTGGACACGCTTACCACATGCGCCTGGTGCCCACGGATCCTTTCAATTTTAGCGGCCCGGTCAGCCGCCATCATACTTTCGCCGGCTACATTCTTCAGGTGTTCCATATGGGCCTCAGTGGCTCTTCGCAGCCAGAAGTGCATGTACTTCATATACATCCTGGCATCACGAACACGTTTCTGGAAGGCCTGCATCTGTTCGCAGTGGTTGGCGGCACACTGCATTGCGAGGCAACCCTGGATGTATTGTTCGATGGCGGGGAGTTTTGTGAGTAGTTTTTCCAGGTCAGCGTCATCTTTGGGAATGGGGTCCTGGGAGAAGCTTTTACAAAAGAAGCTGGTAAAGAGAAGAAGAAATGTAAGTTGTTTCATACGCCAATTTTAAGGGATGAAAAATCGCGTATTTCAGAGGGAAGGGAGAGTAATCTAAAATACAAAAAAACAGTTAACAGCCTTTCACGCAGAGATCGCAAAGGAGCGCAATGAACGCAAAGAACAGCCTTCGCGAA
>CAMLEM010000247.1 GCA_946479005.1 uncultured Chitinophagaceae bacterium
CGATTACCTGGTGCCGGCCTATTACATACTTACCACGGCCGAAGCTTCTGCCAATCTCGCCCGGTATGATGGGGTACGTTATGGGTATCGCTCACCCGGAAAGGAGTCAGAACTTGAACTTTTTTACCGGGTCAACCGGTCCGAATTCTTCGGAACGGAAGTTAAAAGGAGGATCCTGCTGGGGGCCTTTGTTTTGAGTGCCGGTTATTATGATGCGTATTACACTAAGGCTCAAAAAATAAGGCGATTGGTAAAGGAAAAATTAAAAAAGATCTTTAACGAATACGATGTTATCATACTGCCAAATTCACCGCTCCCTGCCTACCCCCTCGGGACAAAAATAAAAGATCCTGTTGCTGTGTACCTGTCTGATATTTATACCGTAATGGCCAACCTGGCAGGAAATCCAGCCATTTCCCTCCCCCTTTACAGCGATCCGGGGGGTCGAAGTTTTGGCATCCAGGCTATGTCAGCTCCCCAAAATGAGGTAATTTTGCTCCAGATTTCGAACATCTTGATGAAGATGAAAAACGAGTGAGGTTCGCAATTTAAGTGGACTGTTTCAACCAACTGCTGGCTGCACACTAAAACCGTCCATTATGATCAAAAACATTATCTCTACATTTCAAACATTTATTACGAATAAGCGCTATATATTACTACCGGGCGTTTTCTTTTTCTCCCTGTTAACGGTCGTGGAAGCGAAAAAGCTCCAGGACTTTAACCAGGCAGCGAAGGATACTACCGGAGTAAGCGATACCACGCAGGCGCCGGATCCGAAAGCCGGCTTCCGGAACCTTTTTGCCGACACTGAGTTCGGGGCCGGTATCAGCTCCGCTCATTTAAATCCCCAGGCCATCAGTTTTGTCCAGGACTACCTGGAGAAGAATGGTAAGTATCTCACCGAAATGAAGGAATGGGGAAAGCCCTATTTCGATATGATGGATGAGATCCTGGCCCAGCACGGCGTTCCCAAGGAAATGAAATACCTGTCGGTGATAGAATCGGGCTTAAAGAAGAACGCGGTTTCCTGGACCGCAGCCGTAGGACCCTGGCAATTTATGCCCGAAACCGCAAAAAGTTACGGGTTAAGAGTCAGCAAGTACCGTGATGACCGCCGTGACTATTATAAGAGTACCCACGCGGCCGCTAAAATGCTGACTGAGCTCTACGAAACTTATGGCGACTGGCTCCTCGTGATCGCGGCATACAATGGCGGCCCCGGGAATGTGAACAAGGCCATCAAAAAAAGCGGCAGCCGCGATTTCTGGAAACTCCAGTATCATCTCCCCAATGAATCGATGAACCACGTGAAAAAGTTCATTGCCACGCACTACATTATGGAAGGAGAAGGGGGGATCACCACCCTGACCCGGAATGAAATGTCGGGCCTGGTGACCAGTGTTTCCCTTAACCAGGAGGAACTGGGAACATCCACAGCCTATAATATCACCGGGCGGTTTAATTCCAATGTGATCATCAAGCATACAGGCGTGGATGCGGCGACCTTCCACCGGTTCAACCCTGATTTCGATAACCAGATCGCGCTGAACGGTAAATATGAATTACGCCTGCCCACGGTCAATATGAACAGCTTTGTGTCGAAGCGTTACCAGATCCTCGAAGAGAGTATGTCCGTACTGATGGGCACCACAAAAGCAAACTGATCAGCTTTCCAGCAGCGAGCGGATCGCGCTGGCCTTCAATAGACATTCTTCCCATTCCTTTTCGGGATCACTGTAATAGGTGATCCCCGAACCGGCCTGGAAGGAAAGATCTCCAGAACCTTCGTTGAACAGCACGCTCCGGATCACCACGTTCAGGTCAAGATCCCCATTGGGATCGATGTAGCCAACAGAACCTGAGAATAGCCCACGCCGGCATCGTTCATAGTTTTCGATCAGTTCCATCACTCTTTTTTTGGGGGCGCCTGTCATTGAGCCCATCGGGAAACAGGTGGCAATGATGTCGGAGAATTCGACCCCCTCCGCCAGCTCAGCGCTGACCGTGGAAACCATCTGGTAAACCTGTGGAAACTCATAAATGCCGTAAAGCTCTTCCACCTTTACCGACCCTTTGTTGCTGATCCTGGAAAGATCATTTCTTACGAGGTCAACCACCATCACATTTTCCGACCTGTCTTTGCCGCTATGATACAGGCTTTGCTTTAAGGCCTCATCGTTCTGCCTGCTGGATAAGTCTCTTGAGATCGTTCCTTTCATTGGCTGGGAAATGAGCCTGTTTCCCGTTTTCTTCAGAAACCGCTCCGGGCTGGCGCAGATCAGCCAGTGGTCCTCCATCCGGTAAAGCGCCGAAAACGGGTTGGGTGAAAGACTGTTGAGCTTACGGTATAGCTGGAAAGGATCAATACGGGTGTTTTCCGCAAAAAATTCCACGCAAAAATTGATCTCGTAACAATCCCCCCGGTGAATATGATGATGCAGGGCCTCTAATGTCCTGATATATTCATCCTTCGTCATACCCTGCTTCACCGTTATGTCTTTCCGGGACCCCGCCGTACGATCTGCCCTGCAATTAATGATCTCCTCATAGATCCCCTGGGGGTCCTCCGCGCTGATCTCCATTTCGCCTTCTTTTAAGCGGATCACGATCCCGGCGACAAAGAAATGCAGGTCCGGGAATCCCACGCGGTCGGGGTGTACGGATTGAAGAGCTTCTGTTTCATTTTTCAGATCATAACCCAGGTGTCCGAAAAGCCATTCGCCGGGATGATTGCGGGTAAATTCCCTGAGCTCTTTCAAAGCATTACCGGCATTCGTCCTGAGCAGGTACCGCGGATCGGTCCCGATAATGCAGCCTTCAAAACCCTGGGGATAATCATTCCCGTCCAAAAAACAAAAAGTGCTGAACTGCTTTAACCAGCTCAACACTTTTGATTTTGTTTCTTCGAATTCTGTATAAGTAAACTTGCAGTTAGTAAGGGCGCTTTTGTTCAATGTTCTTTATTAATAGTCGTCATCATCGTCATCATCATAGTTCTTATCGCTTAACAGGTCCTTGAACTCATCGTCTTCGAATTTGAAATCATCGTCATCCCCGGCACCTTTCTTACCGGTCTTCTTTGCGCCGGATTTGGGAAGATCGAATTCTTCAAAATCGGGATCCCACTCTTCTTCCTCCTCGGGTTTTTCCCAATCATCGGGTCCATCATCAACATCCTCATCATCATCGTCGTCATCCGCTTTTTTGGAGGATGCCTTGCCGGTTTTTTTGGCAGCGGGTGTGATGGGCTCTTCATCATCGGGATCCATATCCTCATCCAGTCCGTCTTCATTCAGCTTTTCAGGCTTCGATGAATTCTTTTTAGAGGAAGGTTTCTCCGCCGACGTACCGGTTTTCCCGTTGGATTTTTTTGGTTTTGACGCCATATAAAAAAGGGTTACTGGTGTAAAATTTCAGCGAAGTTTTTAATCCGCCAAATTTTTATTTTGGATTTTTCGGAAGGGAAAATTACCGTGAAACAGCCAGTTTTTCCGCCTCAATGATCTGGTTCCTTCCCGGGCCATTAGAGATGTAATGGACCTTAACGCCCAGGAATTTATTAATGAATTCCACGTAGCTCCGCATCGTGGCGGGAAGCTCATCAAAATTTCTGTATCCATCGGTTTTCGTATTCCACCCGGTAAATTCACGATACACCGGGAGGGGTTTCGATCTTTCCATCTGGAAAGGAACCTCGGTGGTCTCCTCCCCGTTAACTATGTAACCGGTACAAACTTTTAATTCGGCAAAGGCATCCAGCACATCAGCCTTGGTCATCACGATCTTTGTCACTCCATTGATCATACAGGCGAACTGCAGGGCCAC
>CAMLEM010000248.1 GCA_946479005.1 uncultured Chitinophagaceae bacterium
CTCGACTGCAAAGACCCGGCAGCGATCCAGAAGCTCCGGGCGCAGATGGATGAAGAGGAAAAAACGGACGAGATAAACTCCAGCCTTAACAGGATGGAAAAGGTATCGCAACAGGAGTTCTACGAGGTGGGACATATGCTTGAAAAGGCCATTGAGATCATCAAACCCGATGATCCTGAATTTGCAAAATCACTGGAAGGACGGATGTATTTCTTCAAGGCCAGGGGATATTTCGGGAAAGGAAAGCGGCAGGTGGATATCAATACGGCATTCCAGTATGCCTATAATGCGTATTCCGATGATAAGACGGCTGCCTATATCCTGAATACCCTTTCGTCCCTGCACCTTGATATGGGCAGGATGGACAGCGCCATTCATTACGCTAAGCTGGCCCTGAATAATGCACCTAAATGGCGGTATCCTTATGTGACGCTGGCCTATATATATAAAACCCAGGACAGGCCTGATTCCGCGGTAAAATATTACCTCAAGTCGATCGATGTGGATCCCGATAATGCCGATGCCTATGTGGACCTGGGGCATTACTATTTCTCTCTTTCAAAAAATGATTCTGCCGTGGCGTACTATGAAAAAGCGCTGCAGCTCGACCCGGGGAATCCCTATGCCACCAATAATATCGGTTGGGTGCATTTTGGTCGAAAAAATTATGAGCTTGCCCTGAGGCAGTTCAAGAGAAGCATCCAGGCCGATCCCCGCCTGATCAATTCCTACAATGGGATTGGAAAGTCATTCGCGGCAATGGGACAGTACGATTCAGCCCGCATTTATTATGAACGGGCTTTCTCCCATTACCAGGATAAATCCTTCGTGAATGTTTTCATCGGCAATTTCTTCCGCGACCTGGATCAGTATGATTCCGCGAAGGTTTACTATAACAAGGCGGCGCTCATTGATCCCGATTATGAAGAGGCCTTTAATTTATTGGGGAAGGTGAGCTTCTCAATGAAGCAATTCGATTCAGCGGGATATTATTTTCGTCGTGCCCTGCGTGCCAACCCCTATTCTGCTTTCGCGCTGATCAATCTCGGGCTCGTGCATAAGGAATGGAAGAACGAGGACTCCACCTATTATTATTTCCAGCAGGCGGTGAGGATGGAACCCGGCAATCCTTCGATCTTAAATAATATCGGGGTAGTATATGGAACCGACAAAGCATATGATTCCGCCAAGAAATATTTCAGGCGTGCTTTGAAAGTGCGGCCTGATTACAAACCGGCATCGAATAATATGTTGAGGATATACCGGGAGTTGAATCAGCTGGACTCAATCACCCAGTTCCTTAAAGGCACTTCCCTGGTGAATCCCAACAGCGCGAAGTTCCTGAATGATATGGCCGTTGCCTTTATCGACCTTAGGCGTTATGATTCAGCCAGGGCCTACCTGCGCCGGGCGCTTGCGATAGAACCGGGCAACCCCCAGCTCTTTAATAATATGGCGCTGGTGATGCAGGGTATAAGGCAATATGATTCTGCCCGCATATACCTTCAGAGAGCTGTACGGCTGGATCCGGGGAATCAGCTATATTGGTTGAACCTGGCCAATGCGTTCAAGCAGGTTAAGCAGTACGATTCCGCCGCTTACTATTTTACCCGCCAGGTATTCAAGCGTGCCGACCGGAGCGCGACGACCCTGCAGGCGGTTGGAAATTTCTTTATGGAGATGAAGTTGTATGATTCGGCGGTCGCCTGGTACCGCCGATCCATAGAAGCCGATCCAAAATACATAACGGCTTACAGCCAGGCAGGGCTGGCCTTTATGTATCTTGAAAAGCCTGATTCTGCGCTGGTGTATTTCCGCGAGATCATCAGGATAGATCCGGATTTCCCGGGAGCTGCTCTGAATCTCGGCATCGTTCTTCATTCAAAGGGGCAGTATGATTCGGCGATCGTTTATATCAACCGCGCCATCGCGCTCGACAGCTCAAAGCCTTCGAGTTATTACCAGCTGGGCTGCAGCTATGCCCTGAATGATCAGCCGCAGCAGGCCATTGCCGCGCTGGAACAGGCTTATGCAAAAGGATACAAGGATGCTGAATCCCTGCTGATTGATCCTGATCTTATTGGTTTGAAGAAATTCAGGGAATTCGAGGCGCTGCTCGACAAATACCTGCCGGACTGGAGAAACCGGTAAGAGCCTGCTCAATAAACGATGATCGCTTTTCTCAATTTCCCGCGTCGGGTCAGTGCCCTCGGGATGTGGACCTTCAGCAAACCCTTTCGCAGTTCCGCGCTCACAAATTCCATATCCGCATCGGGGGGAAGCTTGATCTTTTTTTCTTTCTGATCATCGGTCAGCACATCAACAGTCAGCACGTTGTCTTCCGCGAACAGCAGCAACTCTTCGCGTCGCACACCCGCAAGGCTAACCTCGAGGCAATAGGAGGAAGGTTCTTCCTTTATCTGCACCGGGGTGTTGATCCCCGCTTTTTTCTTGCTGGAACGGAAAATGGCGATACGCCTTTCCATTCCTTCACCCGGTGTATAAACCCCGGGGTATACAGTTCCTTCGTTCAACGGATTCCTTGCCATAATTCACGGTTTTGATCTTATCTAATTTAAGGGATTTTGAGGGGGAAAAACCTGATGGGGGTAAATTTAGTTTCCCAAAAATGTCACAGATCTGACACACGCAGGTGGTGCAGATTGGACCCCCTGGTTCAACTTTTAGTTGATTTCTGAGACGGGAACCTATTTGCGTAATCTGCGGGAAATAAAAAAGCCACATTGAAGATCAATGTAGCTTGCGTGACCTCGTCAGGATTCAAACCTGAAACCTTCTGATCCGTAGTCAGATGCTCTATTCAGTTGAGCTACGAGGCCATACCACTTTTCAGCGGGTGGCAAAGATAGGTAAATTGATGTAAAATGGAGGTAGCCGGGGCTTAATCAATCTCGTTGCCCTGCAATTCCTTGGTAAGCTTTGTGAACCCCACCACGTTGCCCTCATCGTCGTGCAGGGCGGTGATGACGATGCTCCCCCAGAAAGTTTTACCGTCTTTTCTTACTCTTCGGCCGATGTGTTTTGCCCTTCCTTCTGAAGTGGCCAGGGCCAGTAATTTTTCCGGCAGCATTTCTTCCCGGTCACGGGGGAGATAGAAGATCCGGAAATTCTGACCGATGATCTCATCTGCCTTGTATCCTTTAATGGATTCGACGCCTTTATTCCAGCTTAAAATGGTACCATCGAGATCGAGAAGGATGATCGCGTAATCCTGTACTTCCTCTATCATTTTCCGGTGGAGCTGTTCCAGCAGCGAGCGTTTATCCAGTGGTTTAGCAGTCATAATTTTCCGTTTTCTTTTTCATCGAGCCGGAGATTATAGCGGATAACATCCCAGTAGTCCTTTCCATAATCAACGAAGATCTCAGCGCCTGCAGGTATGTCCTTCGTAGATTTTATGTAAACTTTAAGTCCATCCTCTTCGTACTCCGCGTTGTTAGTTAGGCCTTTGATCCTTTGGATCCCTCTTGCATCGTTCGCGTATCGTGCCAGTGCTTTCTTATAGGACCTGGCGTCGATCACGTGATTCCTGTTCACAAAATAAATATTTCCATTGTTCTCGTGATCCGCATCCTTCCATTTACTAACGCGGCCTTTATATTCCACGATCCTAGTATTTCGAGGGATCGCTTTTGTCGTGAATAGCCCCTTTCCTGCGCCCGGTAACCCTGATCTTTTGACCCTAAGCTGTTTTTCCAGTAATGCCATTTTTCAATTGGCAAAGTTCCCACATTTTATTTGATTGGCAGCTTATCCCTTAATGTATTTATCCGTCCCGGTAAAGCAGGGTGATCATTGCT
>CAMLEM010000249.1 GCA_946479005.1 uncultured Chitinophagaceae bacterium
GCCACCGAGTCACCGGAGTTCCTCTTTCGGTGACTTCGACTCCGCTGGCTTCGACTCCGCTCAGCCACCGAGTCACCGGCGTTCTTCGTCGGTATATTTCTTAAAACTAGGTTATTCTCGTTCAACTGTGGCATTCTTCAAAAACTGCGGTGACTGAGCGGAGTCGAAGTCACCGGTCGAAGCCCCTGCAATGACTTTCATTCATACACTCTGCCAACTTCCTCAATTCTTCCGTCCAGCCGTTCATTAGGGCCTGCTTTTTCTCCCGCGACCAGCCCTGCACCTGTTTCTCCCTATAAAAGGCTTTGTCGATCCTGTCAAACTCTTCGAAATAAACCAGCTTAACAGGTAATCTCTTACAAGTATAATTGCTGCCTTCGCCATTCCGGTGTTGCGTAAACCGCAATAAAAGATCGTTCGTGCTTCCGGTATAATATGTGCCGTCGGCACATTCTAAAATGTACATCCAACCCCTCATTTTTCATTCCCTCCGGACACAAATATAAAAAAGAGGTGGCTTCTTAGGTGACTTCGGCTTCGCTGGCTTCCACTCCGCTGACTTCGACTCCGCTCAGTCACCGGCAGTTAATGAAGGATATTTCGATTGAGGGAGAATATCCTTGTTTCGTCTAGTTAATCCACAGCGGAGGTCGGTGACTGAGCGGAGCCGAAGTTACCGACAAGGTGGCTGAGCGAAGTCGAAGTTACCGGAGCGGTGGCTTCCACTCCGCTGACTTCGACTCCGCTCAGTCAACGGTAGTTAATGAAGGATATTTCGATTGAGGGAGAATATCCTTGTTTCGTCGAGTTAATCCACAGCGGAGGTCGGTGACTGAGCGGAGCCGAAGTTACCGACCGTTGACTTGGTGGCTGAGCGGAGCCGAAGCCAGCGAAGTCGAAGTTACCGACCGGTGACTCGGTGGCTGAGCGGAGTCGAAGCCAGCGAAGTCGAAGTCACCGACAAGGTGACTGAGCGGAGCCCGCAAAAACTTTCCCGAATTCCCTACTTTTACGAATGATGAATAATTTATTCTCCCCCTCCGACAAAACATCTGTTCTCAAAAGGACCGATGAGCTTCGCCCTGATTCCCAAAGGAAATGGGGCAAGATGACTGTTGCCCAGATGATGGCACATTGCAATATATCCCTGGAAACAGCGATGGGGAAAAATAAGATCCCACGATTATTCATTGGGCGGCTTCTAGGCCCGCTGGTGAAAAAGTCGGTTTTAAGTGAAAAGCCTTTTGGGAAGGGTTCGCCAACGGATAAATCCTATATCTTCAAAGACAATCGTGATTTTGAAGAAGAAAAAGCAAAATTGAAAGGTAGTATCCTGAAATTTCACGAAGGTGGACCGGCCATCTGCACCACGCATCCCCATCCCTTTTTCGGCCATTTTACGCCCGAAGAGTGGGCTGTGTTTCAATGGAAACACCTGGATCATCACTTAAGGCAATTTGGTGTGTAAATCCCGGTGGCTTCGACTCCGCTGGCTTCGACTCCGCTCAGCCACCACAGTTATAAAGTATGTTGCTGATATGAGAGAGTAATCTTGTTTCGACGCATTCCCCCACGAAGAACGTCGGTGACTGAGCGGAGTCGAAGTTACCGACCGGTGACTGAGCGGAGTCGAAGTCACCGCACCACTTCCCCCTCCAGATCATAATCAAACGCCTTCGTGATCCTCACGTTGTAAAACTCTCCGATAGTCAGTTTGGATGATGACTGGATCACCACTTCATTGTCGACCTCCACCGAATCGAATTCCGTGCGGCCCAGGTAACGGCCGGCTTCTTTTTTGTCAATAAGCGTTTTAAAGGTCTGACCGACCTTTTCCTGGTTTAATTGCCAGGAGATCTCCTGCTGGGTTTCCATCACTTCCTGTGCCCGCCTCTCCTTTTCCTCCTGGGGTACATCATCCTTAAGCTGGTACCCGGAAGTACCCTCCTCGTGGGAATAGGTAAAAATTCCTACCCGGTCAAAACGCATCCTTTCCAGGAATCCCTTTAACTCATCTATGTCATCCTGTGTTTCACCCGGAAAGCCCGCGATCAGGGTGGTGCGAAGGCAAATGCCCGGGACCTTTTCCCGAACAGCCAGGACCAGATCTTCCATTTCAGATCGCGTGATCTGGCGCCTCATCGCCTTCAGCATATTGTCGGAAGCGTGCTGCAGGGGCATATCGAGATAATTGCAGATGTTTTCGCGTTCGCGCATCACATCAAGAATATCGAGAGGAAATTTGGAAGGATAGGCGTAATGCAGGCGGATCCACTCCAGCCCTTTCACATCGGACAATCTTTTCAGGAGGTCCCCCAGCATCCTCGTTTTGTAAATATCCAGGCCGTAATAGGTGAGTTCCTGGGCGATGAGCATCACTTCCTTCACTCCCTTTCTCACCAGCGATTCCGCTTCCTTCACCAGCTCTTCCATCGGTCGGCTGACGTGCTGACCCCGCATCAGCGGGATGGCACAGAACGAACAGGTCCGGTTACATCCCTCAGATATCTTAAGATAGGCATAGTGCCTGGGCGTGGCCAGCAGCCGCTCCCCCACCAGTTCCGCTTTGTAATCGGCCTCAAATTGTTTCAGCATCAATGGCAATTCCATTGTGCCGAAAAACGCGTCCACCTCGGGGATCTCGGTTTCTAAATTATTCTTATAGCGCTCACTCAGGCAGCCGGTGACATATACTTTCTCCAGTTTCCCCCGCTTTTTAAGTTCTACCTGTTCCAGAATGGTTTGAATGCTCTCGTCCTTGGCCTTGTCGATGAAACCACAGGTATTCACCACCACGATACTGTGATCCTTCTTCGCGCTCTCGTGTACCACATCGATCTCGTTGGCCTGGAGCTGGCTGCCGAGCACTTCGCTGTCCACCATATTCTTGGAGCAACCGAGGGTGATGATGTTCACCTTATTTTTTTTGATGGATCTTGTCCTCATTTTATGCCTCCAAACAGGGAGTCTACAAATTCGTGTTTATCAAATACCAGCAGGTCTTCCATTTTTTCTCCTACCCCAATGAACTTGACAGGTATTTTGAACTGATCAGCGATAGCAAGTACTACGCCGCCTTTAGCCGTTCCGTCAAGCTTGGTAATGGCAAGCGCGGTCACATCCGTAGCTGCCGTAAACTGCCGCGCCTGTTCCACCGCGTTTTGACCCGTAGAACCATCCAGTACAAGCAATACTTCGTGGGGAGCATCCGGGATCGTTTTCTGGATCACCCGCTTGATCTTGCTGAGTTCTTCCATCAGGTGTGCCTTATTGTGTAATCGACCTGCCGTATCGATCAATACCACATCCGAGTTCCTGGATACCGCGCTTTGTGCGGTATCAAAGGCCACAGCAGCCGGATCGGAACCCATCGACTGCTTGACAATTGGCACTCCTGCCCTTTCACTCCAGATGGTCAGCTGATCAACCGCCGCCGCGCGAAAAGTATCTGCGGCCCCCAACAACACTGATTTGCCGGCAGATTTGAAATTATGGGCCTAGTTCCCAATGGTGGTGGTCTTCCCCACCCCATTCACCCCAACCACTAAAATAACATATGGGGTGGCGGGCAGTTCCGAATCAAAAGCGTATGCATTGGAGGAGGGCGCGTCGGTCAGGAGGGCTTCAATCTCTTCCTTCAGCATCTGGTTCAGCTCGGAGGTGTTCAGGTATTTATCGCGTGCCACCCGTGCCTCGATCTTTTCGATGATCTTCACGGTGGTTTCAATTCCCACGTCGGCACCCACGAGGGCCTCCTCCAGGTTATCGAGTACTTCTTCATCCACGGTGGATTTACCAGCGACTGCGCGGTTGATCCTGG
>CAMLEM010000250.1 GCA_946479005.1 uncultured Chitinophagaceae bacterium
ACTGAACTCAAAAGCAGGCAGTCAGAGGCAAAATAAAAAAGGTTAATTGCTGCCATTGGGTAGCTCAAAGCGTAAAAAATGGTTGAAAGAAATTTAAGAAAAACAAGGATCGGGGTGGTCACCAGCAACAAAATGGCAAAGACCATCACCGTAGCCATCGAGCGTAAGGTGAAGCACCCGATCTATGGAAAATTCGTAAAGAAGACCACCAAGCTTCACGCGCACGATGACAAGGATGAGTGCAGCATTGGGGACGTGGTGAAAATAATGGAAACCCGCCCGCTCAGCAAGACCAAGAGGTGGAGACTGGTGGAAGTGGTAGAGAAAGTGAAGTAAGCTAAAAGAAAAATTTAACTGTTGCCGGACCGGGTGAAGCCCGGACCGGCAGCTCAAAGCTCAAAGAATATGATTCAGCAAGAAAGCCGGTTGAATGTTGCGGATAACAGTGGCGCCAAAGAGGTACTCTGCATCCGTGTACTCGGCAACAGCGGACAACGTTATGCGAGGATCGGCGACAAGATCGTAGTTACGGTCAAAGATGCGCTCCCTGCCGGCGGTATCAAGAAAGGAACCGTTGCGAAAGCCGTGATCGTTCGTACCACCAACAAATTGCGCCGTAAAGACGGTTCCTATATCCGTTTTGACGACAACGCGGTGGTGATCCTGAACCAGTCCGACGAACCCCGTGGTACCCGCATTTTCGGCCCTGTGGCAAGAGAGCTGAGGGATAAGGGCTATATGAAGATCATTTCACTGGCCCCTGAAGTATTATAAAGAAGTTACCGGGCGATCCCCGGACCAAAATAAAAGATAGTATGAAAGCAAGATTCAGACCTAAGTACAACATCCGCAAGGGCGACAATGTAGTGGTGATCGCGGGAGACGATAAGGCACTTGACAAACCCCGTACCGTGAAAGAGGTACTGGTTGACAAGGCCAAGGTGATTGTGGAAGGCGTGAATATCATCACCCGCCATACAAAGCCTTCGGCCCAGAACACGAAAGGCGGGATCGTAAAGCGTGAAGCGCCGATCGCCATCAGCAACGTGATGTTGTGGGATCCTTCTCAAAAAGCAGGAGCCAGGGTCAGCCGGGAAAGAAAGGACGGCAAAACAGAAAGAGTTTTTAAAACAAAGAAAACTCAGGGAGGTAAAAAATAATGAGTACGAAAACGTATAAGCCGAGACTGGCAGAAAAGTACAACAAGGATGTTGTGCCTGCCCTGGTGAAGAAATTCAACTACAAGACCGTGATGCAGGCGCCCCGTTTGGAGAAGATCTGCCTGAACCGCGGTGTGAATGGCGCTGTGACCGACAAAAAGCTGGTGGATATCGCGATGGAGGAACTGACAACGATCACCGGCCAGAAAGCAGTGGCCACCGAATCGAAAAAAGACATATCTAATTTCAAGCTGAGAAAGCATATGCCCATTGGAGCACGGGTAACACTCCGGGGTGATAAAATGTATGAGTTCCTCGACAGGCTGATCGCCGTGGCACTTCCGCGTGTGCGTGACTTCCGCGGCGTGAGTGAGAAGTCGTTCGATGGTCGCGGAAATTATACACTGGGTGTGACCGAACAGATCATTTTCCCGGAGATCGATATCGATAAAGTGAACAAGATCACGGGTATGGATATCACGTTCGTGACCACGGCGGGAACGGACGAAGAAGCATACGAATTGCTGAAGGAGCTGGGAATGCCTTTCAGGAACATCAATAAATCATCAAATAATTAAAAAGGCAGTCGGCGGGATTTCAATAATCCCGGATCCGATAACCGAAATCAGATAAATATGGCAAAAACATCAGTAAAAGCCAGGGAACTAAAAAGGGAAAAGATGGTGGCCCAGCACGCCGCTAAAAGAGCTGAGCTGAAGAAAGCAGGCGACTGGAAGGCGTTGGATGAGCTTCCCAAGAACTCTTCCCGCGTACGCCTTAAGAATCGCTGCCAGCTTACCGGCAGGCCCAGGGGTTATGTCCGTTATTTTGGCATCTCCCGTGTAGCCCTTCGTGATATGGCTTTAAATGGTAAGATACCCGGGTTGAAAAAAGCCAGCTGGTAAGCGGTACCAGAGAGGTGTCATTAAATTTTTTGAATTGTATTAATTAAAGGTATTTATGGTAACAGATCCGATAGCAGACTTCCTGACGAGAATCCGGAATGCACAAATGGCAGGACACCGGGTGGTGGACATTCCTGCATCCAATTTGAAAAAACGTATGACGGAGATCCTGTACAACCAGGGTTATATCCTGAAGTACAAGTTCGAGGATGACAACAAGCAGGGTGTGATCAAGATCGCCCTGAAGTATGACCCTGCAACCAGGCAGCCTGCGATCCATAGTATGGAGCGTGTGAGCCGCCCGGGACTGCGCCAATATGCATCACCTGCGGAGTTCCGCCGTGTAAAAAATGGTCTTGGTGTTGCCATCATCTCCACTTCACGCGGGGTGATGACCGATAAGGAGGCCAAAGCGCAGAATGTAGGTGGCGAGGTGCTGTGTTATGTGTATTAATAGCCGGCCGGAAGGCAGGGAGCTAATAATGCTGATACATTAAGCCGATACCTAACAGGCTGACCGGTCAGCGAATTATAAAACAACTGAAATAAATAAAAATGTCCAGAATAGGTAAAAAAGCGATCTCGATCCCTGAAGGTGTAACGATCACCGTTGGGAAGGATAATGTGGTTACCGTAAAAGGTAAGAACGGGGAATTGAAACAGGCCGTGGATCGCGATATAACAGTGGAGGTCAAAGATGGTGAAGTGTCATTCTCGCGCCCGACCGACCAGATCCGTCATCGTGCCCTGCACGGTTTGTACCGTTCCATCATTGCCAACCTGGTAAAAGGCGTAACCGAAGGGTACGAAAGAAAGCTCGAGCTGATCGGGGTGGGTTTCAAGGCCGCCAACCAGGGAAATGTGCTGGACCTTTCATTGGGCTTTTCACACAATATTGTTTTCGAGGTTCCCAAGGAACTGAAAGTGACCACGGCCCAGGAAAAAGGGCAGAATCCCCTGATCACCCTGCAGGGAATTGACAAACAACTGATCGGGCAGGTGGCCGCGAAACTTCGCAGCCTTCGCAAGCCGGAACCGTACAAAGGAAAAGGGGTACGCTATGTGGGTGAGATCGTGAGGAAGAAAGCCGGTAAAGCTGCCGGTAAATAATTGAGTAAATGAAAAATATCCCTGGCAAAATCCAGGGAGAAAAATAAACAAGATGAAAATAACAGGTAAATCAAGCAGGAGACAGCGGATCCGTTTTAATATCCGTAAGAAGATCGCAGGCTCAACCGCGAAGCCCCGCTTATCTGTCTACCGCAGCAATTCAGAGATCTATGCCCAGATCATCGATGATGTGAAAGGAAATACACTGGCCTCTGCTTCTTCCAGGGACAAGGACATTGCGGCTCAGAAAGGTACAAGGAGTGAAAAAAGCAAACTGGTGGGTGCCGCCATCGCCCGTAAGGCCGTTGAACTGGGGTTGAAGGAAGTCGTATTCGACAGGAGCGGTTATCTCTATCACGGGCGTGTTAAATCCGTGGCTGACGGGGCAAGGGAAGGGGGACTCCAGTTTTAATTTCTATAATCATTTTAATAGAAGATATGTCAAAATTTAGCGTAAATAAGATGAAGCCGGGTGACCTTGAGCTGAAAGACAAGGTGGTTGCCATCAACCGCGTTGTAAAAACAACTAAGGGTGGCCGTGCTTTTTCTTTCTCTGCCCTGGTGGTCGTTGGAAATGAGAATGGTGTTGTGGGACACGGCCTGGGTAAGGCCAAGGAAGTGCAGGAAGCCAT
>CAMLEM010000251.1 GCA_946479005.1 uncultured Chitinophagaceae bacterium
GGCAGGCTTCACGGGTTTGTAATTCTTCCAGTCGAAATATTCCTTGGTCACCTTTGCTTCTTCATAGCTGATCAGCGTTTTTTTGTTTTTATTGAGGTATTGGCTGCGCAGGGCCTCGTACTCCGTTTTTGCCTGGGCAAGAACGGACTGGCGCTGATCCTTATTCAGTAAAGCGCTTACGGCAGTCACACTGCGGGAAGCATCCAGGATATGCATTACCCCGTTTTCGTATTGCGGGGCGATCTTAACGGCCGTATGTGTCCGGGATGTGGTGGCGCCCCCGATGAGCAGGGGCTGTTTCATTCCCCGGCGTTGCATTTCGTGAGCTACGTGAACCATTTCATCCAGGGAGGGAGTGATCAGGCCACTCAAACCGATCACGTCTACATTTTCACGGGTGGCGGTGTCGAGGATCTTGTCTGCGGGAACCATCACCCCCAGGTCGATCACATCATACCCGTTACAGCCCAGCACCACGCCCACGATATTCTTGCCGATATCGTGCACATCTCCTTTTACCGTGGCGAGGAGGATCTTCGGCGCATTTTCACTGCCTGTGACAGGGCGTGTCTTTTTTTCTTCCTCAATGAAGGGGGTGAGCCAGGCCACGCTTTTCTTCATCACGCGGGCGCTTTTGACCACCTGCGGCAGGAACATCTTACCCGAGCCGAAGAGATCTCCCACCACGTTCATCCCGGCCATCAGGGGTCCTTCGATCACGTCGAGGGGCCTGGGATATTTTTTGCGGGCTTCTTCTGAATCGATTTCAATATAATCGGTGATCCCATTGACCAGGGAATGTTTCAATCTTTCTTCCACGGAGCTGTTCCGCCATTCCTCGTTCTTTACTTCTTCCTTGCCCTTTGCCTTCACCGTTTCAGCGAAACGGATCAGCTTTTCGGTGGCCTCGTTATTGTCATTGTTCCGGTTGAGGATCACATCTTCACAAAGCTGTTTCAGCGCGGGTTCGATCTCATCATAAACCACCAGCTGGCCCGCGTTCACGATGCCCATATCCATTCCCGCCCGGATGGCATAATACAGGAACACGGCGTGCATCGCTTCCCGAACGTGATCATTTCCCCGGAAGGAGAAGGAAAGGTTGCTCACACCCCCGCTCACCCTGGTCAGAGGCATCGCCTTTTTGATCTCCCGGGTGGCTTCAATGAAATCCACCGCGTAATTGTTATGCTCTTCAAGGCCGGTGGCAATGGCGAAGATGTTCGGGTCGAAGATGATGTCCTGCGGATCGAATCCCATTTCTTCCGTAAGGATCTTGTAAGCCCTCTTGCTGATCTCTACTTTTCTTTCGCGCGTATCGGCCTGCCCTTTTTCATCAAAGGCCATCACGATCACGGAAGCTCCGAAATCCTGGCAGATCCGGGCCTGCTCCCTGAATTTTTCTTCTCCTTCCTTAAGCGAAATGGAATTCACGATGCATTTTCCCTGCACACATTTCAATCCTGCTTCGATGATCTCGAACTTGGAAGAGTCGATCATTATCGGGATCCGCGCGATATCGGGTTCGCTTTGCAGGAGGTTGAGGAATTTCTTCATTGCCTCCACGCCATCCAGCAGGGCATCATCCATATTCACATCGAGCACCTGGGCGCCATTCTCTACCTGCTGGCGCGCCACGCTGAGCGCTTCCTCGTATTTATTTTCACGGATCAGCCGGGCGAATTTTTTGGAGCCTGTTACATTGGTCCTTTCCCCGATGTTTACAAAATTGGTCTCGGGCCGGACAACCAGTGGTTCGAGTCCAGCCAGCCTTAAATAAGGTTTTATGGTCGGCATAGTATGTTTGGAAACCTGTAGATGTTAGATTAATTCTTTTTCAATGACGGGCAATCGCCTCGGCTCAAGTCCTTTTACTTTTTCCGCGATATGACGGATATGTTCAGGCGTGGTGCCGCAGCAACCGCCCACGATGTTCACATAACCTTCCCTGGCCCACTCTTCCAGGAAATGAGCTGTTTCGTCCGGCTGCTCATCATATTCCCCCATTGCGTTAGGCAGGCCTGCATTGGGGTAGGCCGACACATAGCAGGAGGCGATCTGGGATAGCTCTTCGATATGGGGGCGCATCTCTTTGGCACCGAGGGCACAGTTCAGGCCGATGCTCAGGGGTTTGGCGTGCATCAGCGAAGTGTAAAAAGCTTCCAGTGTCTGCCCGCTCAGGGTTCTTCCTGAAGCATCGGTAATGGTTCCGCTGATCATTACCGGAAGGGGTTCTCTTTTCTGGTCGCGGAAATATTTTCGAATGGCGAAAATGGCCGCCTTGGCATTGAGGGTATCGAAAATGGTTTCTACCAGGAGTAGATCCACCCCTCCTTCAACGAGTCCTTTTATTTGCGTGTAATAAGCCTCAACCACCTCATCGAACGTAACTGCCCGGTAGCCGGGGTCGTTGACATTGGGCGAGAGGCTCAGTGTTTTATTCAAAGGCCCGATGGCACCCGCCACGAATCTTGGTTTGGATGGATCCTTCCGGCTGTATTCTCCGGCTGCATTCCTGGCGCAGCGCGCAGCGGCGAGGTTCAACTCATAGGCGAGCTCTTCCATATGATAATCCGCCTGGGAGATGGAGGTGCTGTTGAATGTGTTCGTTTCAATGATGTCGGCACCGGCATCCAGGTACTGGCGATGGATCTCTTCCACGATGTCGGGGCGGGTGATGCTTAAGAGATCGTTGTTGCCTTTGAGGTCATAAGGCCAGTCTTTGAACCGCTCACCGCGGTAATCCTTCTCTTCCAGTTTATACCGCTGTATCATTGTGCCCATCGCACCATCGATCACAAGGATGCGCTGATCCAGTAAAGCCCGGATGTTTTCCATCATGCATTTTTTGGGGAACTGTAAACAACGGGTGTCATAGGGAATGACACTGATTGTTTATTAGTTCCGTTTTTTGAAGATCAGGCCGAACAATAAACAAATCCGCCTTGGGGCAAATGTACGGATTATTGTTGTTGGCTGCAATATGTTGTAGGAGATGCGGAGGCCTGGCGTTTTGAAACCCACGGGCGCTTGGGCTCTTGACAAACCAATAACCCCGCGCTAAAACGCGGCGGGTAGCTTGCGGACGGACAGCGACCAATCAAACGTCCGAATGGGCGACCTGATATAGTCGTTTCGCTCCCGCGGGCGCTTGAGCGCCCGACAAACCAATAGCCCCGCGCTTTAGCGCGGGGGTAAACGGGCAAAGTCATCCCGCGGGGCTTTAGCCCAATACGCAAAACTGAAATAAACATTGGACTGAAATTCACCTGGGCTTTAGCCCATTTGATAAATCCGAAATGATTGGGCTGAAGCCCATCGTGTTTCATTTTCAAAGGATAATACCGTTTTGGGGGACTAAAGTCCCCTGCAGACCATGGATATCCCCCAACCCCCGCGCTAAAGCGCGGGGCTATTATTGAATGGGCGCTCAAGCGCCCAATAATAGATCGGAAATGTTCCTGGAATGGTAACGCGTCAATAGGCGGAGATGTAATTGTTTTACTGAAATCCTCAATAATCCATATTCCCATAAAATTGAGGGTGGTCATTGTGAGCCCGCAATATTTTGCGGCTGCGGTTTATGTCAGTTCCCATTATAGGGCTGCAAAATTCCCCCGGCTTATGTCAGGTCCCATTGCAGGGCCCCAATAAATTTCGGCCGTCATTAAAATTATCACGTCTGTGATTTCAATTCAGGCACTTTTCAAATTGGGAACCCTGCAAGATCGTTTTGGATCCCATGGGCGCTTGAGCGCCCGACAAACCAATAGCCCCGCGCTTTAGCGCGGGGGTAAAC
>CAMLEM010000252.1 GCA_946479005.1 uncultured Chitinophagaceae bacterium
CGGTCGGTGATATGCCAGATGAAATAAGCCTTCAGGATCTTTGCCACTGCCTGCTGGTTGGCCACGGGCCCCTCTGTAGGCGTGAGCTCCGAATTCAAAACCTGGTGAAGATTGATCAGCGGCCCCTGGTACAATCCATAAAAGCTGGTTCCGCCTTCCGGGTAAAGGGAAGCACCGGGGTACTGCGTTTCAGCCAGGTACTGGGCGTGGAATTCCCCCTGTGGATTCGAACTCAACCCCGGGAGGAAGAGCGCGGAATTCGCGATCAGCTGCGTACCGGAAGCTTTGCTCGGCAGATTGGGATTTACATTGATATCCTCATCGAACTTGCGGCATCCTGTTAATAGAACCACCGCGATAAGAATGAGATTTATTTTCTTCATATAAAGAATTTAGAAGTTCAGGTTAAGGTTGATGCCATAAGAACGCACGGTATTGGCCTGCCCGGATTCAAACCAGCTGATGGATTGCCCGCCGGTTGAAAGCTCGGAAGGATCCAGTCCTTTTGGAGCTTTCTGCCAGAGCATTGCCGGGTTCCTAGCGATCAATGCGATGTTCACACTGCTGAAGGGAAGCTTGCCGAGGATGTTTTTTCCAAGGGTATATCCAAGCCTGACTTCCCGTAATTTGATGTAGGAAGCATCGAACAGCCATTCTTCATAGATCCTTCTTCCCACCACCGTATTATAGTATGACTGTGCATCAACATAGGCAGTCACCTCAAGACCGGTTGCCTGGGAGATACCATCCACTCTCACGCCACCGCCTGCGGCGACCGGGTCCCTAACATTGAATCCTTTGTCATTGGTGACAACGGTGATCGGGTCCATACCGGTTCTAACCAGTAACATCTTTGAACGGCTGAAGAACTGGCCGCCAAACTGGTAATCGATCATAAAGGAAAGATCGATCCCTTTATAGCGGAATGTATTTTGAAAGCCACCGGTATAATCAGGAAGCACCGTTCCAAAATCGTGAGTGGCCGGTGTGAACAGCGGCATATTATTGGTACCAAGAAGGATCTTTCCTGTTTTTGGATCCCGCTGGTAGGCCTGTCCCACCAGGCTGCCGAAAGGTTTTCCTACATAAGAATTCAGGAAGCTTGTAACGCTGGAGTACGTGGTGGATCCATAGGTATAAACATTGATACCAGGATAGAGCTCTACCACCATACTGCGGTTCCTTGCAATGTTCAATGTGGAATTCCAGCTGAAATCTCCGAGGATCAACGGTGTACCGGTCAGGGTAAGCTCCACGCCTTTATTCTGGATCAGGCCTGCATTGATCGTGGTGGAGGAATAACCACTGGCGCCGGAAACATCCAGGCGTATGATCTGGTTTTTGTTCTACTGAATGTAGTAGGTGAAGTCAATCCCCAGCCTGTTCCTGAAGAAGCTGAGATCGATCCCCGCCTCATACGAGTTGGCGAATGAAGGCTGAATGTTGGGATTGTTCAGGTTATCAGGTACAGAGAGAGTGGGCACTGCCGGCGTGGAGGTGTAAACAGTTCCTACCCCATACACAAAGGATGTTTCGTATGGACTCAGATCCGAACCCGCTTTCGCATAGCTCAGTCGGAGCTTTCCGAAACTCAGGGGTTTCCAGTTCAGCAGTTCACTGAATGCAAAGCTTGCCGATACGGATGGATACCAGTAGGAGTTATTTTCTTCCAGCAGCGCGGATGAGATATCATTTCGCAGGGAAGCGTCCAGGAAATAAGTGTTCTTATATCCTACGGAAGCCATTCCGTACATACTCCTGATCTCTTTCCTCAGGAGATAATTTCCAACCACGGGCCTGTCGATGGAAGCCGCGATATTGTACCACCCGGGGGAGGAGAGTCCTCCTGCCGTGGCCTGGGTAACTTCCGTGTACTTTCTTTTGTAAATATTTCCTCCCAGGTTCGCTTCCAGGGAGAAATCATCCCAATTCTTATTGTATTGGGCGAGGAATTCGTAGTTCATCTCCCTGTTCTGGTATTTTCCCACCGTAAAGCCGGAGAGGCGGCGACCGCCTACGGCTGATCTTTCCTCGATGTTCTGGGTGTACATATCCGTTCTTACAAAACCGGAAAGCTTCAGGTTGGGAAGGATCGCGTAGGTCATCCCGATATCTCCAAAAATCCTGTCGCGGGTATCATTGCTGGGATTTTCATACACTTCGAAATAGGGATTGTTCCAGTAAAGAGGCTTGAAATTGGTGATCTCACCGGTCACACTGCTGGGCCTGTTCAGGTTCCAGTTGAGGATCATCCCATCGGAATATTTATAATTTTTCAGCCGTTTCATATCCACGTTCCGCTGGAACCATTGTACCATATAGCGGGCGCCGTGTTCAGAACCCTGTGAAGGGCGTTGCGCGCTGTTGGTGGCGTAATTGACATTCGCTGATACATTCAGCTTTTTGGTGATGTCCATACCTGCGTGAAGCCCTACATTATTTCTGCGCAGCCAGGTATTGGGTTCCACCCCTTCGATCCTGGTATCATTAAAGCTCATCCGGAAAGTTGTGTTCTCGTTGCCGCCCGAGATCGTCACACCATTATTCAGGGTGTTCCCGGTTTCATAATAATCTTCCACATTGCTGGGGTGGGGAACAAAAGGTGTGAGCTTTCCATATTCAGCATCCTGCGGATAAAAGCTATAAACCTGTCTTACCATCGAACCGTCCATCTTGGGTCCCCAACTCTCATCAACGCTCATATCTACGTATTTCTGTCCATTGGGAAGTGTTCTCCAGTTCTGGCTGGAACCACCGCCATACATATCCTGCATCGGGAAAAAATTACCGGCTCTTTCGATCGAGAAGGCGGAGTTCACCTGTACATTCACTTTCTTGGCGCCCTTCCTCCCTTTTTTCGTGGTGATCATAATCACTCCATACTGGCCGCGGATACCGTACAATGCGGAGGCAGCAGGGCCTTTCAATACATTCACGGACTCGATATCCTCGGGATTCACATCCTGGCCCAGGTTGCCAAAATCGGCTTTATCTGAACCGGCGAAATTGGCATTCGAGATCGGTGTTCCATCCACTACGATCAGGGGCTGATCCGTTCCTCCAATGGAATTCACCCCGCGGATCTTGATCTTTTGGGTTCCGCCCATACTCGCTCCTGATGATCCAATGACCTGCACCCCCGCGATCCTTCCCGAAAGGGAACCGATCACATTCTGCTCCTTGGTCAGGGTCAGGTTTTCCCCCTTCACCTGTTGCGTGGAATAACCCAGCGACCTTTCTTTCCTGGTGATGCCCAGCGCGGTGACAACCGCTTCGGACAAAAGCCCGGTCTCGGTTAACGACACATTGTAATTGGATGCATCGGTAACACTGACTTCTTTGGATTCAAATCCCGCGGAACTGATCACCAGTACCGGGTTTGATCCAGTTACCGTGATCCGGAACATTCCTTTTTCATCGGCAACCTGTCCACCCGTTACTCCTTTTTGTTGTACCGTAGCAGCAGCTACAGGGTTACCTTTTGCATCGGTAACCGTTCCAGTGATCTGCCGTTCCTGGGCAAATACCATCGATGGCAGAACGATCAGGCAGATGACGCCTACCATTAGCTGGATTTTTTTCATAAGCAGCATTGTTTAATTGTTGAGCAATTATGTTTGAAAAAGCTGATCCAAAGTGGAAATAAGTAGCACGATTCGGCTAAAACCCGCAAAAAATTACGCACATAAACGCAAAATAAAATGAAAGGAGGAAGATTTTTTACAATCGTTTTTCCACAGTAGGTTGATTATCTAATAATTGCGGGTATTTGCGT
>CAMLEM010000253.1 GCA_946479005.1 uncultured Chitinophagaceae bacterium
CGATGCTCAACCAGATATTTTACAATTTCAGCTTTGATGTCTGGGGCGCTTTCTTCGGAAATTACGAGCCTGTGATCTGGATGATGTTGCTGGCGTTCATTCTACACGCGATCCCCGATAATTATGCGGATAAGCTGCTGGACAGGTATAACAAGGTACCGCTTATAGGCTATCTATCCATTTTCTTCCTGTTCGTTCTATTGTATGGATTCTTTAAATCGGCAGAACCGGTGATGCCGATCTATTTGCAATTCTAATAGCCGTTGTAGCTGTTATAACCCCTGGCAAAAGCATTGTAAAAAAGAGTGCCCTGAATTTGATAACCGGGTGCGGTAAAATGGACCTTGTCGGCATTCATCAATCCCTTCCTGATCCATCCTGATGCAGCGCCATATCCATTGGTCACGCGGTACAGGTCCCACACGGGGATGCTCTTTTGGGTGCAGTATTCGAAAAGAAACAAATTGAGATCGCGGAGAACTGCATTGGGCCTGCCATTGCGATAGGAATCCGGCGCCGTGGTAAGGATCACTCCTGCGTGGGGGCTTGCCTTTTTCAGTTTCTGGAGAAATTCATCGAGTTCTTTCCTGAATTCCTTCTCTTCAAATTTTGATCGCTGGGCTTCATTGGTTCCCAAAGAGATCACATAGAGATCGGCCTGCAGGCCCGGCAATTGCTTCCAGAAAAGCGAAGCCTTGTTGTATTGATCATACCTTGCTCCATTCACACCGATCGCGTGGTAGATGACCCCCGCATTCCTGTTTTCAAGGGAAACACCATAAAAATGGTGGGCATCATCGCCAGGCATCGTAACAATGGTGAAGCCCTGGGTTTCATTCCCGGTAAGCAATTCCGTATATCCCGACCTCGAAGGCTTTATCACCAGGGAAGCAGGATCGGAGGTAACTTCGGAAGATCCCGCCGCGGAACGGAAGATCCAGGAATTCTTTTCTCCAATGAAGAAACGGAGCCTGTCAAACCCGGATTCCACCCGAATGGCAATGGATGCTCCCGTCGCGCCCGACCTCATCCCGTATCCCGAGATCCCGACATTTTCAGCATCGCCATTGCTTGCCACCCTTTCGGTCTTCCATCCCCCGCTGGCGCTGCTGTTGATATCGGCGGGCGAAGTGGTTTGGATCGCTTCATATGGAAACACCAGCCCGCGGCCCGCATTTCCGAAATGATCCTGCAACCTTTTTCTTATTTCTCCGGGGAAATAACCCGCCTGAACGTGTGAATCACCAATGTGCACGATGCGCAAAACCCCCGTCTTGTTTTTTTTAATGGAGGCCAGCTTCCCATAGATGGAATCGAGGTGATGTTCATTGAAGATCCGGTTGAAGGCTGCTCCGATCCTCGACAGGTATGGCGCAGTTGCCTGTTCATCCACCGGCAAGGCCTGCCCGAATGAACTTAGGGAGATCATTAAAGAGGTGAATGCTATCAGGAACCGGTAGACCATTCACAAGAGTTCCTTTCTAAGACGGGCTACCGGGATATTGAGTTGTTCGCGGTATTTGGCCACTGTCCGCCGCGCTATGTTATATCCCTTTTCCTGGAGCAGTTCCGTGAGCCGTTCATCGCTGAGCGGTCGTTTTTTGTCTTCCCCTTCTATAAGGTCACTGAGTATTTTCTTCACCTCCCGGGTTGACACCTCCTCTCCACTGTCGGTGCTCAGGGATTCACTGAAGAAGAATTTCAGCCGGTAGGTCCCAAATTCCGTTTGTACGAATTTGCTGTTGGCTACCCGGCTTACCGTAGAGATATCCAGGCCGGTCTTTTCGGCAATATCCTTCAGGATCATCGGGCGCAATTCGGTTTCATCGCCGGTAAGGAAGAAGTTATATTGATGGTCCATAATGGCATTCATCGTGCTCAGCAGCGTGTGCTGCCTTTGTTTGATCGCATCAATGAACCATTTGGCCGCGTCTATCTTTTGTTTGATGAAAAGAACAGCCTCCTTCTGGCGCTTGTCCTTTTTCGCTCCCCTGTCGTACTCTTTCAGCATATCACGATAACCTTCGCTGATCCTTAGTTCCGGGGCATTCCTGCTGTTCAGGGTGAGTTCCAGCTTCCCGCTGTTATTGATGATGAAAAAATCCGGTACCACGTAGCTCTCCGCCTTGTTGATCTCCCCGACATTTCCACCGGGTTTTGGATTCAGCCTGATGATCTGCTGCATCACTTCTTTCAGTTGGTCATCATCGAGGTTCAGTCCCCGCTGGATCTTTTCATAATGCTTTTTGGTGAACTCATCGAAATAGCGGGAAATGGCCTTGATGGCGAGATCTACCGATTTTCCCTCATCTTTCTGCCGGTTCAGCTGGATGAGCAGGCATTCCTGGAGGTCCCGCGCTGCCACACCGGGGGGATCGAACTGTTGTATCCTTTTGATCAGGTTTTCCACTTCTTCTGCTGTGGTAATGATATTCTGGCGGAATGCCAGGTCATCCACGATGGCGGGCGTTTCACGGCGGAGATACCCGTCTTCATCAATGCTGCCCACGATATGTTCTGCTATTCCCTGCTGGGTTTCATCAAGCTTCAATAGTCCGAGCTGGTCAATCAGCACTTCATAAAAGCTTCTCTCGGTCTTGAAAGGCAGCTGCCGCCCTTCATCTTCTTCAGGGTAATTATCATCGCGGAGTTTATAGTCACCCACCTCATCATCTCCCTCCTGCACATATTCGCTTACGTCTATGTTCTCATACTCTTCTTCGCTGCCATCTTTTTCTTCATAGTCCTCCTCCCCGTTCTCGGAGAATTCATCCTTTTCTTCTGCAACATCGTCGTGCTTCTCTTCATCGAGTTCCAGGGCCGGGTTCTCCTCGAGCTCTTCCTTGATCCTTATTTCGAGGCTGGCTGTGGGAACCTGTAATAACTTCATTAACTGGATCTGCTGCGGGGACAACTTTTGCAGCATCTTCTGTTGGAGACTTTGGCTTAGTGCCATCCTGGTTCGTTTTATGGGTTTTGAAAAAGTACCGCCAGGCTTCTCATTAAAAAATCGCGCCTAACATCAAAAATCACGCCGTAAACCTAAGAATAAAAGCCGGAATAAACTGTCAATAAGTTTCAAAATTTATTATTCTATGCTTTTGAATGTGTTAGGAGATATTATTTGGGTAAAAAAATCCCCAAAATAATTCAATTTATCCCCCATTGTGGCTCATTTAATGGCAGAACCAGGTTGTTTGGCTTGTTCCCGTTCTTAGTAATGGGCGATCCGGTCGGCCGTCCCATCGGGGTCATTTTTTGCCGTCCCTGCCGCGTTGAGGTTTCTCCCCCGCAGAAGGAGCAGCCCGGCCACGTGAGGGGCGGCCATTGAGGTGCCGCTCATATAGGCATACCTGTTCTCGTGGAAGGAGGACAGGATCCTCACCCCGGGTGCCGCGAAATCAACCACATCATTGCCGTAATTGGAAAAGGGAGCAAAATTGTCGAGGCTGTCAACTGCCGAGACGGTGAAAATGTTGGGACCATTGGCGCGGCCCGGAGAATATTTGTTGGCCAGCACGTGATCATTTCCCGCCGCAATGGCGATCAGGATCCCGCGGTTGGCCGTAGCCTGCACCTGCATATCCAAAGTGGCGGATATTCCTTCATCATCTCCCAGGCTCATATTGACCACATCACCGGCTGAGGCATTCTGGTTGATATAGCCCAATGCCTGGATGATATAGGAAAGAAGCCCGGTTCCATTACCATCAAGTACCCGCAGGGAAACAAGGGTGGCGCCCGATGCCACTCCCAGGGTACCGAAAT
>CAMLEM010000254.1 GCA_946479005.1 uncultured Chitinophagaceae bacterium
GAAAAAGTGGGAAGCGAAACACTATTGGCACTGATCTTTAAAATGGTGCAGGAAGCCCAGGGGTCCAAAGCTCCCGTTCAAAAACTGGTCGATAAGATCGCAGGGGTCTTCGTGCCCATCGTAATAGGTATTTCGATCCTTGCCTTCCTGGCCTGGATGATCTTCGGCGGAGAGAATGGTTTGACTCAGGGACTTCTCGCGATGGTCACCGTACTGGTGATCGCCTGCCCCTGTGCCCTGGGCCTGGCCACTCCTACAGCCATTATGGTAGGTGTGGGCAAGGGCGCTGAACATGGCATTCTCATCAAAGACGCCGAAGCCCTCGAATTATCTCATAAAGTGAATGCGATCGTGCTGGATAAAACGGGTACTATCACGGAAGGCAGGCCGGTAGTTACCGATGATCTCTGGCTGGATGACAGTGGCGAGAACAGGAAGATCCTTTTCAGCCTGGAAAGAATATCCGAACATCCCCTGGCGGATGCCATTACACAACATTATGGGAAGGACCTGGAAGGATTGGATCTCTCCAATATCGAGTCAGTGACTGGCGCCGGTATCAAAGCCCAATGGAAAAATAAAAACTATTTCGTGGGCACCCTGCCACTGATGGAGCAAAACCAGGTGGCATTGGATGAAACGATAAAAAAATGGCGGGACGGGAAGGCGGCGGAAGCAAAAACCGTAGTGTTCTTTGGAGGAGCGGGGCAATTGATCGCTGCGATCGCGATCGCTGATAAGATCAAGGATTCCTCCAGGGAAGCAGTGGTAGAACTGCAGGAAATGGGCATGGATGTTTACATGCTCACGGGCGACAATGAACAAACCGCCAGGGCGGTCGCCCAACAGGTAGGGATTAAGAATTTCAGGTCGGAGATGCTTCCCGCGGGAAAATTCGATTTTATTAAGGAGCTGCAGGACGAGGGAAAGACAGTGGCGATGGTGGGAGACGGGATCAATGACAGCCAGGCCCTGGCACAGGCCGACGTGGGTATCGCGATGGGGAAAGGAAGTGATATCGCGATGGACGTGGCCAGGATGACCCTGGTGAGTTCCGAGCTTTCACGAATTCCCGCTGCGTTGAAATTGTCAAAGCAAACGGTTCTCACCATCAGGCAAAACCTGTTCTGGGCCTTTATTTATAACCTCATTGGGATCCCTGTGGCGGCAGGTTTGCTGTACCCCGTCAATGGATTTCTCTTAAATCCCATGCTCGCGGGGGCGGCTATGGCGCTGAGCAGTGTAAGTGTTGTAGCCAACAGCTTAAGGCTGAAATGGATGAGGCTCTGACAAAATTCTATAACAGAAACTCAAAACGATGTAATGTTCCCCAAAAGCGGCACTACTAATTTTGGAACTATAAAAACGATGTTATGAAACAGTATCAATTCAGGACAAATATCAATTGCAGCGGTTGCGTTGCAAAAGTAGGCCCGGTATTAGATCAGAATGAAGAGATCAGTGACTGGGCGGTGGATACGGCAAAGGCCGATAAAGTGCTTACGGTGCAAACGGAAAACCTCAGCGAGGAAGCTATCGAAATGATGGTCAGAAAGGCAGGATTTAAAGCGGAAAAACTGGACTGAGGAGGGAATTAAAGTTTTACAAACCTTTGAATATTTGATCTCTATCTTTGTAACCGGAAAAAATGAATTTCCAGGTAAAAAATAAATTACGCGCGCTCTTCCTGATAACGGTATTTTCTTTGAGTACCGTCGCGGGGTTCGCCTGTTCGATCGGCATTGACCTGGGCTATAATTCAAATCACCACGAAGAACTTAAGCCTGCCTGTCACTCAGAAGGGGGAACACATCATTCCATTCAACAGGATAGTTTCGATAAGAACAGCAGGGGTGAAATTTTCAGCAACAGGCCGGGCGCAAAGGACTGCTGCACCAACGAAGTGACTGATTTTATCAAAATGGAAAAGTCAGTTGCCCAGGGGCAGGCCGAACTGCAGTCACCCGTGTTTGTACAGGCATTTGCCTCCGTCTTTATTTTTCCTGCCGACTCCCCGGCACTCACGATGGCCCCCAGGGGTTTCCAGTTTCTCCGACGAGGCAGTCCCCTCCACGATACCGACATCCGGATTGTGATACAATCGTTCCAGATCTAGATCTCTGTTGCCAAAGGCATCCTTTCACTGAAGGAAATACCCCCTTTTGTATAAACAGAAATCAATTTTATGTTACGATGTTTTTTACTGGTCCTTTCATTTTCTTTCTTAAGCTCTGCTTCTGCCCAGGTAACTATTACCCGGGATGAAGCGATGGGCCTCGCGTTGAAAAATCAGCGGAATTTTAAGGCGGCCAGTTTAACCGTGCAGCAACAACAGCAAATGCTAAAGGGCAGCGCCGGCCTCGCAGATCCCAACCTCTTCCTGGAACTGTCACCCTATGAACCCCTTGTGGTGGGAGCCGGTCAGAGTTTCAGTCTTCCGGGCGTATACCGTAACAGGAAGGCACTCCAGAATGAAAGGATCAGGTTGGCAGAACTTCAATTGCAGGGAACTCAGTATGATCTTAAAAGGGAGGTGAGTATCAGCTACCTGCAGCTCCAGTATTTTTCGGAAAGATCGCGATTGATTGATCGCCAGGACAGCATCTACCAGGCCATTAAGATCGCGGCCATTCGATTCTTCGAAGCAGGGCAGATCAATAAGCTGGAAGAATTGCAGGCTGTAACGCAGGCCGACCAGGTGAGAAATGAATTGCAGCGTAACGCGGCCGACCTGCTTGCAGAATCCCAGATCTTCCGATTTTATACCAGCCTGGCCGATAGTTTCATCACCCTTCCTTTGGACATTTACCCGTTCACTCCAGTTGCGACATCTGACACGGGGATCTTCAATATCCAGCAACAGATCTTCCGCCAGCAAATTGCCATCAGTGAAAGAGAACTGAAGCTGAGCAGGTCGGAGCTATTGCCGGCATTCCAGGCCGGGGTCTCTTTCCCAACTACCAGGGAATATGAACGACCCATCGGGTACCAGTTCTCCATCACCATTCCCCTCTGGCAGAAACAGAATCGCGGCAGGATTGCCGCGGCGAAAACCGGGATCGAAATAGCAAAGGCGCAGCAGGAACTGGAGCGATCCAGGTTACAGGCTCAATATCGCCAGTTGCTAATGAACTATCAACGCGAGTTGAATAGCCTGGCATATTTCCAGGACCTGGCCCTTCCACAGGCCCGTGCGATCATTGAAACCTCCCGCCGCTTATTCGACGGGGGTGAATTGAACTATATCGAATCATTGAGAAATCTCCAGTCGGCATTTGCCATATTTATGGATCATCTTGAAACGCGTCGTGCATTGAATGAATCGGTGATACAGCTTAACTATTTAAATGGGACTTTGTAATATGAAACATATTTTATTCGCCATCTTAATGCTTGGGGTCTCGCGCGCTTCTTTTGCCCACGGCGGAGATGACCATGGCGCTGCTAAGAAAGCAGTGACAGGCACGCTGTCTTATTTCAGCAGTGAAGCACTTTCCGACAAATATGAAGTGCTGGTGAAATACGAGGAGCTGGAAGCCGGGAAAGAAAGCAGCCTGTTGCTTTTCTTATCCAATGCCCAGACGAACGCTGCCGTGGATTCGGCAGCACTCACTGTAAGAGTTTTGAACCAGCCGAATATCAGGATGACCGTAACCAGGATGGATACCGGCATTTACCAGTTGAAGGGAGTATTTCCTGCCAATGAATTGTATGACCTGCAGGTGAATATCAATAGCGCCCTGGGCGCCGATCTCATCCAGGTTTCC
>CAMLEM010000255.1 GCA_946479005.1 uncultured Chitinophagaceae bacterium
GGCATTAGCACTTTTGGGGTTGAATAACAAGACCGTGCTCATCAGGGGGAAATCGTTTTTGTCCAAAGAACGGTTGCCCGATTGTTGATTACTTTTATGAGGTTCCGGCTGTTAACTCCGGGATCGGGTATGGGTTTAAAAGATTTGTTCAAAAGGATCCTAAGGAGGCAGGAATACAAGTCTTCCGGAGAGGCCTACGACCTCTGGGCTGCTGATTACGATGAGCAGCCCGGTAACCTGATGCTTGACCTTGATGAGCAGTTGGTTGAAGAGATTACGGGAGGGATTTCCCTCAGGAATGCCCGAATCGTTGACATCGGTTGTGGCACGGGAAGACATTGGCCCAGGCTTCTTTCAAAGCAACCCGACAGACTGGCCGGATTCGATTCTTCTGAAGGAATGATCGCAAGGCTGAAAGAAAAATTCCCCAATGCGAAGGCCTGGGTTTCCAGGGATCAGTACCTGGCTGGGATCGGGGATGAAACCGTTGACCTGGTCCTGTCAACACTAACCATTGCTCATATAAAGGATTTACGGGGTTATTTTGATGAATGGGCCCGCGTACTGAAACCCGGGGGGAGGCTACTGCTTACGGATTACCATCCGGAAGCCTTAAAGAGCGGAGCGAAGAGGACCTTCAAATACGGGCAGGAAACCATTGCCATCAGGAATTTCGTGCATCCTCTTTCTTTGATCAGGGAACTCGCGGGGCAACGGCACCTGGTCGAGGAACGATTTCTCGAGAGAAAGATTGACGAAAAAGTGAAGCACTATTACGATAGCCAGAACGCGAGCCGGCTTTATGAGGCTTTCCGGAACCGGCCCATCATCTTCGGAATCCTGTTAAAAAAAACGGATGCTTCTTCTTAATGTCCGCCAATATGGTAAGGAGGGTTCCTGGAGCTTTCGAATTGGGAAAGATGGTCCTGCCAGGATCCATAATGCACCAACAGCCACTGATGGAAATGAACTTCAGATCGATGCACAGGGTGCCTTGCTCTTTCCCGGATTCGTGAACTCGCACGAACATTTGGGTTTCAACTGTTACCCGGCATTGGGAAACAGGAAATATGGGAATTACAGGGAATGGGGAGCCGAGATCCACCGGGAACATAAAGAACTCATTGAAAAGATAAAGGATATCCCTCTTCCCCTGAGGATTCAGTGGGGGATGTATAAAAACCTTCTCAATGGATTTACCACGGTAGTGAACCACGGCGCTGAATTAAAGATCGAAGATCTTTTTATCAATGTGATACAGCGTTATCCTCCCCTTCATTCAGTGGGATTTGAAAAACACTGGAAAAGAAAATTGTGGAACCCATTTCAAAGAAGCAAAACGGTAATGCATATAGGAGAAGGCATCGATGAGGTCGCCGCCCGAGAGCCAGGTGAAGTGGTCCGTGCTAATTTATTTAAGAAGGAGATCATCGCGGTGCACGGCATCACATTGGGAAGAGAAGAAGCAAAACATTTCAGGGGCCTGGTCTGGTGCCCGGCTTCAAATTATTTTCTTTTTGACGACACAGCCGACATTCCCGCCCTACTCGGTAAGATCGATATAGTATTCGGAACAGATTCCACGCTTACTTCTCCCTGGAACGCCTGGTCGCAATTCAGGAAAAGCATTCAAAAAGGAAGAGTGACAGAGGAGGCCCTGCTGGATATGCTAACCGGAAGGGCCACTGAGCTCTGGGACTTACAAAAAAGAAACAACGACATTATTTTAATAAGGCCACAGTCCCGGCTTTTCGAGTCAGGCCCTTCCGATGTAATGCTGGTGATCACCCAGGGAAAGATCCGTTTGATCGATGAGGAACTTAGGAGTGATCCTGCTTTGGACAGCTTTGGTTTTAGCCGCATCAGGATCGGTGGCAAGCGCAAATTGGTCTGGGGCGATCTTCCTTCACTGGCCGGCGCATTAAAAAATCATTATCCCGACCTGGAGGTTCCATTTTCGACCGAATGAAAAAGTTCAGGTTCATAGAGATCAATTATCATAACCACGATGAGCTTTGCTCTCCCGGAGAAGTGATCGCAAAGCATCGCCCTTCCAATTTATTTGTGGAGGAGTTTTCCAGGTATGCAGAGGTCACCCTGGTTAAGCATTTGAATTTCGAGGGTGAACTCGAGGAAAACGGGATCCGGTATGCTTTTTTTCGAAAGCGGAACAGGTTTTTCGAAAATCTTTCCAAAACCCACCAGTATGTTGCGCAGCTGAATCCTGATGTTGTTTTGATACAGGGTTTTATTTTTCCCTGGCAAACAATGGCGCTGCGCCGAAAACTGGGCCGCCAAACGAAGATCCTTTTACAGCATCACGGGGAAATGCCTTTCAAGAGAAGGAAGATCTTTCAATGGATGATGGGCTCGAAAGTGAATGGCTGGATATTTTCTTCTCCTGAACTTTCAAAAGAATGGCTTGCGCCAGGAATTATCCGGAATCCATCACAGAGTTTTATCCTTCCTCCGGCTTCGACCAATTTCCGGAAAAAGGACAAGGAAACTTCCCGTGAGAAGCTCGGAATGAAAAAGGGACCGAATTTTCTTTGGGTCGGAAGGATGAATGAGAATAAAGATCCTTTTACCCTGTTAAAAGGGTTTCGCAATTTTTTGGAAAACGGGGGCCTGGCCCGATTGCACCTGGTATATGGAGAAGCAGACCTGGAGGATACCGTTAAAGAAATGATAGGAGGTGATGTTCTCTTAAAAGAGAATGTGAGGCTGGTAGGAAGGCTCCCACACACTGAACTGGAAGATTGGTTTAGTGCGGCTGATTATTTCATTACTACCAGTCACCGGGAATCGGGGGGCTATGCGCTTATTGAGGCAATGGCCTGCGGAGCGGTGCCGGTCATTTCTGAGATCCCCGCTTCGATGGAACTAACGGATGGAGGAAGGATAGGGTTTCATTTTCCAAAGGGGGACGCGGAAGCGCTTGGTAGAGTACTCCTGGGTTTGGATAAAGTGGAAGGGGCGAGGCTGTCAGACGAGGCCGTGTTGCATTTTAAGAAACAGCTTTCCCCCGAGGCCATCGCAAAAAAAATGAAAGGGATCTGTGAGAGGGTGTTGGATGGCAGAGATCCCGGAACTCAATGCTAAAGGAATAATTTCATCACGCTATGAACTGAATCCTCCATCCTGAAGGGAACGACCGGTTCATAGGCGGAGGCTGCGCTGAGAATTTCTTTTGCACAGGTAACCATATCTTCTTCCTTTTCGACAATATTCCAGTTCGGAATATCATTTTTCATTGCGCGCGTGAAGCTCAAAACCTTCGCTCCCGCTCCTAACGCTTCCAGGCATACCATTCCAAAACCTTCATAAGAAGAAGGGTGAAGCAGAAGCCGTGTTTTTTTCATCAGTTCCACCACCTCTTTATGTGAGCGTTCACCGGCCAATTGAATATTTGAACCGAGGTTAAGCTCGCGGACGAGGTTTAAAAGCTTTTCTTTTTCAGGGCCATTCCCACAGATGACTGCACGTATGTTCTTGTTTTCAACAGACAAATGTTTTACTACCCGGACCAGGATCTCGAACCGTTTTAGCGGGATCAGGGAGCCGGCCCCGAGAATATCAATGCTGCGTGAAAGGTGGTCGCTACCAAAGATCTTCGGATCGATCCCCAGGGGTATGATATGCCGGGGTCTGAGCCGGTGATTTCTTTCTGTTTCCCCTGCCACAAAGTCCGAAATGGCGATGAGTTCGTAAGCGGAGGGGGAGATACGTGAGACATATTTATTATCCGATCGGGCATCCTGGCCC
>CAMLEM010000256.1 GCA_946479005.1 uncultured Chitinophagaceae bacterium
GGCTCACCACGTCCGGGAGCGAAGCACGTGTCGAGTTCAAAGAGAAATTCAAGTAGTAGTTTTACCTGCTTCTTCACACAACCTATAAGGAGGCTGTAGGAACCTACGGCCTCCTTTTATTTAATATTGTCTGCTGGGGATTGTAAATCGACCGTGCGCCCTATTCCTCGGTGGGTGTCGGGTTCAACCCGGTGAAGGCCGTCTTCTTCTCGACGCGCTCCTGCCCGGGCGAGACGAGCGCCAGCGCCAGGGCGGCAGCCAGCAGGGTGATATCCTGGGTGAACACACTAACACAACTGGTTCCGGTATAGGCTTCCAGGCGAACCCTGTACGTTCTGCTGGCCGGAGAACCGAACTCAGGATAGTTGTAAGTATATACCGCACCGGCCGAAGGATTATTCACCGTGATGAAATTCGTTGGATCGTTCAGGTAATCCCAGTAGATCTGGATCTTCACCATGCTTCCCAGGTCCACCGTGGAATTATCTGTCAGCCGCACTTCCTGGTTGCTGCAAAGCGCCGTGCTGTTATTAATGCTGAACAGTGCCGTGGGCGAACCGTTGATGAAGAAATTACGCGTAGTGGTATCCTTACAACCCTGTGCATTGGTGACGATGAGTTCTGCCGTATAAGCACCAGGTACCGTGTAATGGTGCGTTGGATTTTGGATCGTGGATGTATTTGGATTACCCGCGTTGGCATTGGGATCGCCGAAATTCCATTCCCAGGCTATTGCATTGTCGCTATCATCTTCGAACTGTGCCGTAACGTCTGCAGAGCAGGCCACCGGCGCGGTGAAGTTAGCATCCGGTTTCGGATGGATCTTAATGGTTTGCTATGACTGGGCCGTTTCCGTGCTCGATCAGTTATTATCCTTGGTAACGGTAAGGGATACTGTATAATTTCCGGGTGATGCAAATATATGCGTAGGATTTTGCTGGGTCGAGGTATTGTTCGCTCCACTGGCGGGATCGCCGAAATTCCACGACCAGCCAACGATGTTTCCGCTGTTGGCAACGGAGTTGTCAGTGAAGCTCACCGTTTGAGTTTCACAACCCGGGGCTGTGAAAATGAAATCGGCATCCGGTAAAAGGTTAACGTTGATCGTGCCGGTAAGCGTTTTCTGTACACAGGGCCCCTGGGTGGTCACCGTATAGTTGTAAGATCCCGCCGCATTGGGTGTTCCGCTGATCGTAAGTGTATTTCCTGCGAACACGCCTGTTACGCCGGCAGGGAGGCCCGTTACGGTCGCCCCGGTGGCGCCGCCGCCCGTGGTGTAAGTGATAGTTGTGACGCCTGCATTCAGGCAAACTTCCTGCGCGGTGGTTGACGGTGCCGAGGTAAGTGTGAGTGTTGCATCAGCATTCACTGTGATGGTTCCATTCGCGCTGGTCTGGCCACAATTGCCCGTTGTATTAACCGTATAGTTAAATACGCCTGCTGCCGTGGGTGTTCCTGAAATGGTGAACGTCCCTGCATTGAACACTCCATTGACCCCTGCCGGTAAACCAGTCACTGTAGCATTGGTGCCGCCGCCGCTTACAGCGTATGTGATGGTGCTGATCGCGGTATTCACACAAAGGGTTTGGTTGTTCGTATTCGCCGGTGAGGTCAGGCTCATCGTCGCGTTCGGGGATACCGTGATGGTCCCTGAAGCGGTGGTCTGGTTACAGGTTCCCGTGGTGGTCACCGTATAGTTAAATGTACCGGTTACGGAGGGGGTGCCACTGATGGTAAATGTGCCGCCGCCGAAGGATCCGCTGATGCCTGCCGGCAAGCCTGTAACAGAGGCGTTGCTGCCGCCGCCGCCTACAGCGTAGGTAATATTGACCAGTGCGGTATTGATGCAAACATTCTGATTGTTCGTTGAAGAAGCGGACGTAAGGATGAGGCTGGCATCCGGATTCACAACCAGCGTGCCGCTCTGCGTATTAGGCCCGCAGCTACCATTTGCGGATACCGTAAAATTATATGTACCTGCAACCGTAGGCGTGCCACTGATCGTGAACTCACCCGCGTTATAAACTCCGCTTACGCCGGTCGGCAACCCGGTTACACTCGCGCCCGTCGCGCCCCCCGCTATCTGGTAAGTGATACTGCCGATCGCCACGTTCACACAAACCGTTTGGTTACTTGAGCCTGAAGTCAGGTTGATCACCGCGTTTGGATTTACGGTAATGGAACCTGTAATGTTGGTATTTACACAAGGTCCCGTGGTATTGACCGTATAATTAAATGTACCGGATACGGTGGGGGTTCCTGAAATGGTGAATATGCCGCCGCTAAACGCCCCTGTTACTCCTGTGGGCAACCCGGTTACAGTAGCTCCCGTTCCCGATCCCCCGATGGAATAAGTGATATTGGCGATCGCGGTATTGATACAAACAGTCTGAGATGAAGTGCCTGCCGCTGAAGTGAGCGCGACCGTGGCATTTCCGGAAACAGTGATGGTTCCATTGGATGAAATAGCGCCGCAGTCGCTCGTGCCGTTCACGGAATAATTAAAAGTGCCGGCGGTGGTTGGCGTACCTGTAATGGTAACCACTCCCCCGCTGAAACTACCTGTTACTCCTGCCGGGAGTCCCGTAACGGAGGCCGCAGCCGAAGGTCCTACCACAGAGTAAGTAATGCTGGTGATGGGTGTGTTGACGCAAACCGTTTGCGCATTTGTATTTGAAGCCGAAGTAAGTGTGATAATCGGGTTGGCCAAAACATTCACCGTTACCGAACCCGTTTGGCTTTGCGTACAGGCAGGCGCAGCGGGATTCTTCACACTGACCAGGTTGTAAACAAATGTTCCCGCTGTTCCCGTCGGTACCGCAACAGTTACAGAATTTCCGGAGGTGGTCGATACGGTTTGATTGGCGCCACCGTTGATATTATACGTGAACTCGTAGGGTGCTGTACCGCCCGCGCCGGTGAAAGTGACCAGTGGCTGGGTCGCGTTCACACATACAGACGCATCACCTGTGATCGTTGCCGTAGGCAGGGCAGGCACGGTCACCTCGTGTTCGATGGTATCGCTTAAGCAACCGGGAGTGGTAATATCTGCAAATCTTACCGTATAGGTCCCGGGGGCAGAGAAGGTATGCACAGGGTTTCTTAAAGTGGAATTATTATTGGCACCACTGGCCGGATCGCCGAAATCCCACCAGAAAGCATAAGTGGGTTTGGGAACCTGGGGTGTGGTTTCCGTGAACTGAACGGGCACGGACACACAGGCCGGATTTGTAAAGCTGAAGTCCGCCACCGGGGGTTCCGAAACTGTAAGTTCAAACGGGATCTCCTGTTCATTTCCGCAACCATCGGTATTGGGCGCGTATGTGAATATGGTCACCGGGAACTGCCCTGTAACCGCGAAGGAATAGATCGCGGGCAGGGAATACCAGTAGATCGTCTTCCCATTGATCACCGTGGTTGAATCGGGTGCGGAAGGAGGATAAAACATCCACACATTGGGTGGGGAACCGGGTAATTGGCTAAGATCCCAGTAAATGGAATCTGCCAGGTAAGGCAGGGAAACCTTGAATTTAAAGGGAGCTCCTATGCAAACAGAAGGCGTGGGCTCGATGCCATACTCCGTCGAAACGCCGATCTGCTGGTAAAGGTCCCGCACATTGGTTCCTGCAGAATATGCGTACGACTCCACATCACCGAAGCCATAAGCAATGGCGTTGAAAGCACTGTCGGCTTTCAGGCGATAGGATCCTGCACCGGGCAGCAAATGCCTGAGATATGAATATCCGGGA
>CAMLEM010000257.1 GCA_946479005.1 uncultured Chitinophagaceae bacterium
ATTTGAACGAAGGGTGTTGATCACCTTTGAATCGGTATTGTAAGCTACGATGGATCTCACATTGGGATTGAACTCTCCCAGTTCCCTGGCATCATTCGAGGCCCTCACGGCAGATACTTCGATCAGCCCCAGGTTGGAAACGGGAAGGATGAGCCCCGGGTAAACCTGCTTTCCCGTGGCATCCACCACGGAGGCATTGGCCGGGATGGAGATGTTCTCTCCCACATCCTCGATCTTGCCGTCGCGCACCACGATGGTCCCCTTTTCGATCACTTTTCCATTCCCCACGTGAATGGTCGCGTTCTTTATGTAGAAAACGCCTTCCTGCTTTTTGGCGGGCATTACAGTCTCCTGGGCAAACGACCCGGTGAAGACGAACAGGACAATGGCGATCAGAAATTTAATTTTCATATACAGAGTTTGAATGCTTGTTGTTTTTTATTCTTCTGAATCAATGATGAGCAGGCCGTGGCTGTGACCGTGATCGCTGCAGCTATGCATCACCCGGTAGCTAGGCTGCGCAGGAATGGTGGGGGCGCCGGAACGTTTTTCACCGGTCAGCTTCCTCACCAGCCTGGCCCTTTCCTCATCCACCTGTTTTTGCTTCCCTTCATCCTCCTCCCGGTCGAAATACACCGTTCCATCCACGATGGTATAAAGCGATTTTGCATAAATGCTGAGCGGATGGTCGCTCCAAACCACCACGTCGCCGTCCTTGCCCGCTTTCAGGCTGCCCACCCTGTCGGCCACGTGCAGCATTTTGGCCGGGTTGAGCGTAACCATCTTCAGCGCTTCCTCTTCGGTAACTCCTCCGTACTTCACGATCTTGGCCGCTTCCTGGTTCAGCCTGCGGGCCATTTCCGCGTCATCTGAATTGATCGCCACGTTCAATCCCACTTTCTGCATAATGGCCGCGTTGTAGGGGATGGCGTCTTCCACTTCCATCTTATACGCCCACCAGTCGGAGAACGTGGAGGCGTTCGATCCGTGCGCCAGCATCTTATCGGCCACCTTATAACCCTCAAGGATATGCGTAAATGTGTTGTAACGGTATCCCATCTTCTTTGCCACTTCAATGGAGCCGGTGATCTCACTCTGCACATAGGAATGGCAGGTGATGTATCTTTTTTCATCCAGGATCTCCACGAGGGCATCCAGTTCGAGATCTCTCCGGGGAGGGGTCAGCCCTTTTTTGTCCTTCGCATTATTATAAGCGGCCCAGGCTTTCTTATAATCCTTTGCCCGGGTGAAGGCATCGATCAATACCTGCTCCACCCCCATTCTGGTATCTGGATAACGGTTGTTGTTGGAGAAATTACTGAGCGAAGCGGTGGACCGTTTTACATTCTCTCCCAGCGCGAACTTGATCTGGCCGGTCCAGTTCTTAAACTTCAGGTCTTCATCATTGGCGCCCCAGCGGAGCTTCAGCAACTGGGTCTGCCCTCCTATCACATTCGCCGATCCGTGGAGGATATGCGAGGTGGTGACACCCCCACTGAGCTGCCGGTAGATATTGACATCATCGGGATTGATGTTATCGCCGATCCTCACTTCCGATGTAACGCTCTGCCCTCCTTCATTGATGGAGGAAGCCGCAATATGCGAATGCTCGTCAATGATGCCCGGGGTCACGTGCTTCCCGGTTCCGTCGATCACCCTGGCGCCGGTGGCGGATAAGTTCTTGCCCACAGAAACGATCTTTCCATCGCGCAGCAATACGTCCGTGTTTTGCATCACGCCCTCTTTTTCGTTGGTCCACACAGTGGCGTTCCGGATAAGGATGGTTTCCTGTTTCGGCATTTCTGATTTTGTCCAGCCGAAAGGCTCGAAGGGATAGACCACGCTGCCGATCACCGGGGCCACCTTCCTGCGGGAACTGTCACTGGCTTCTGCCGCTTCTTTCACAAAACGAGCCGTCCACGTAAAACTGTTGCCTGCTGAATCCAGGCCTGTGCCATTCCACTCCATTCCGTTGCTGATGCCGCTGAGACGGGTGGCAGTTGCCGGCAGGGATGTTGCCGCTGGTGCACCCGGCCTGGCCGGTCCCCTTCTTTGCTGGGGCGCATAGCTCAGCTTGATATTCTTGCCATCAAAGGAAAAGCGCGTGTTCATTGTATCGCGGCCGATCATTATGAGAGAGCTCGCGCTTTTTACATCCAGTGTGTAGTTTTCCGTTCCGGATGGTGAATGAACGGTGAGCGCATAATTTCCCGACACATTGGAACCGTCTTTCACATTATAACGAATGCCTTGCACCCAGTTGGTGTAAATGGTTGTTTTTTCATTGAAGAGAGGGCCGCTGGTGATGAGGAAATTTGCCAGCTTGCCCGGCTCCAGGCTGCCTACCTTATCATAAACACCCAGCACCGTGGCGGGCGTTTTCGTCAATGCTTCGAGGGCACGTTTTTCAGTCAATCCATACTCGATCGCCTTGCGCAGGGCAGGCCAGAAAAGGCTGGGTGTACGAAGGTCAGAAGTAGTGAGGCAAAATGGAACTCCGGCTTTTTCAAGAAAGGCGGCATTGGCGGGAGCCATTTCCCAATGTTTCATATCGGCCACCGATACGAAACGGGCATCTCCCGGGTCTTCGACATCCTGCGCCTGGGGATAGTTCAAAGGAATGATGAAGGTGGCACCGGTGGCTTTCATTTCCTCCGCCCTCTGGTACTCGTTTCCTCCACCCTTGATGATGTATTGTACGCCGAACTCATCGCCGATCCTGTCGGCGCGGAGATCGTTCCATTTATCATTTGCATCGAAGATCTGGGGAAGTCCCTGGTTATCGATCCAGGATTGCAGGCTGAGGTTCACGCCCTCGGCAGCGGGTCTGTTCTTATACCAGGCGGCATCGAGATAAGTTTGCCGGAGCAATGCGATCATTCCCATCATTGATCCGGGATAGCTCTGCCGGGAAGAACCCTTGCTGAATGAATAATGGGCGGAAGCCCTTTCCTTCAGCATAACGAGATTCTCTCTTTCTTTCGCCAGTGTCACCACCGTGCCGCTGCCTCTTGCGATCCCATCGCGCACGTGCGACAATACGGTACCGAAACCTGCTTCGCGCAGCGGCTTTGCCTTGGCATCATCAACAGCAAAAACGCGGTAGGCATCCACATCGGCCTTAATCGCCTGGTTCCAGCCGTATGCGCCCTTGGTATTAGATTCCAGCTGCGGCTGCTGCCCGGGAACGAATTGTCCCCCCGTCACCGGTGCGGGAGAGGCGGTTCCATAATCCGCATAGATGTCGATCAGCGAAGGATAGATGAATTGTCCCTTGCAATCGATCTCCACGGCGCCCGCGGGAACTTTGATCCCCGTGCCCACGGCAACGATCTTTCCATCACGGATCACCAGGGTGGCATTATTGAGTGTGGTTGACGCATCCTTTACGATGGTAGCGTGGGTGAATGCATAATGCCCCGTCCGGGGATCCACCACGCCATTCTCGGGGAAAGTTACCTGTGCATTGGAGCTTAAACACAAAAGGGTGAGCCCAATTACCAGGAGGTAAGAGTGGACGGTTGATTTCATTGAGATTTTTTTAATAATATGAACGTTTGACCATTGAAATGACCCCCAATTTAACTTCTTTTCGAATACCTTTGAAAAAGAACCTTCTCTATGGCCGCAACGATCCCTTCATTTACTCTCTCCCCCCATATCGACCAGGTCGGCGTGGAGGAAAGAGCCTCCCGTTTTACCAAGCGAAGCATCAAAAAAGAAACAAAGCTCAATGGGCTGAAAC
>CAMLEM010000258.1 GCA_946479005.1 uncultured Chitinophagaceae bacterium
GTCGGCATCGCATGGAGCCTGCATCTGGGCAACCATATCCTGCGCGGCCAGGGTGATTGAAAAAAGGGAAAACGCGAGAAAGAAGAAATATTTTTTCATTGATATCGTTTACTGTTTGTCGATAGTGACGATGCAAGCTACGGCTTTGTTATCATTCGCGCTGACGCGGAAAGCGATCTCCCCCTCCCCTGTGGCACTGAAAGTAGCCGAGCGGATCAGGATGGAATTCACCGCCTGGTTCACCTTTCCCTCGTAAGTGGGCTGGTTGCTCCGGTTGATCGCATCATTGAGCGCATTATAGTCCAGCTCATCCTTGCTTACCACGATCGCGATCTGGTCGGAGTTGCCGATATTATCGGCTTCGAACGACTGGTTTTTCGGGAAAAGCCTGTATCCCGTTATGCCGCAATAGGGCGAGTGCTTGGAAACGGTTTCACCCGGCTTCAAATAAGGAAAGAGCACATAACTGCTGTTATCCGTTTCCCTTCCGAAAATATAGATATAACATTCGGTCTTGTTCTCGATCGACATTTTAAAGCGCGTGCCGATCTTAATGGGCCTGTTCGTTCTGAACACGTTCCCACCCGCCACGCTGAGCGCGATGTTCCCGCTTCCATCATTGTTCACCAGCCCGATATTGCATTCCAGCGGGATATTGGCCACATTGCTTCTCTTCGGCAGCGGGTCGATGCCATAGGCTTCGCGCACATAATTCTTGAAATCGGCATAACGGACCCAGGCCACGCCATTGACACCCCATTCGGGTCCCCAGCTGTTCATTATCTGGAAAGCGCCCCCGTATTTCGTATCGTCATAACCGATCACCGTCATCGCGTGCCCTCCCATTCCCATCTGGCTCTCGTCCATCATCGAGGGCTCCCAGAGGTCCTTGCCCATCATATCCTGCATAAAGCTTTGTCCTACCATCATACCAATGGCCACGGGCGCATCCCCCGCGAGATGTTCCTTGATCCCGCGAACACTGATCTCATTTACATTATCGCCATCGGTGATGCGGGTGAAACCGTGGATCACGTTCTGCCTCCCGAGAGCAATATCCCTGGAGTCGGGTTCGGTCTGGCAATCCTGGTCGTTATACGGAAAGGAACGAAGGGGAACGCCGCCATTGCTCCGCATTGATTCCATCGCCCTTTGCAGGTAGGAACCCTGGCATCCTTCGAGGCGGATCTGGTTGTATAAATAAGCCGGGCTGAATACGATCTGGTTGGGGTCCTGCCCGGTGGCCGCCGCCGTTAAAATGGTCTGGGCGCCGTATGCGCAACTCCAGGCCACGCAGCTGCCCTGCTGTCCCTGGTTTCCGCGCGCGGGCGCGAAACGCAGCAACGATACGGCTTCCGGCAAAGGATTGCGGTTAGGATCATCGGCAAGGCCTTCATACACCGAAGCCTTGTCGAAAGTGTCCTTGTTGAAACTATAACCGCTTTGCGAGAACTGGTTGATGATGTCGGCCGTATTGCATCCGCCTCTTCCCAAAAGGAACCAGGCGCCTACACCGAGGATCAGCAAAAAAATGATCCCCTTGCCTTTGAATAAACCCAATAACAGGGGAAGCAGCGACATCAGCCCGCCTCCGCCGCCGCCACCGGGAAATCCTCCTCTCCCTCCGCCTCCGCTCCTGTCATCAAATTCGGGCGTTTGATTCGGGTCGTCGGTCATTCTTATCGGCATATGAACAGGTTTTGTATGCTAAAAATAAGCTTTTGGAAAAATTATACCTTCCGGGCAACGATTGTGCCGCAGAATCGTCAAATTTGATGAACTCCCAATTTAAAGTATGAAGATCCCCTGTACAGTTCTCTCCCTGTTCATTGCTGCCAACGCCTTTGCCCAGCAGGTGCTTTCCCCTTTACAGTTCAAACAGGGGCAGGAACTGAACATTTCCCTGCAGGTGAAGACCACGATCTCCCAGCAGGCGATGGGCCAGTCGATCGATTTTAACGTGGATGCCACGGGCGATCACCGTTTTGCCGTTACAAATGCCACGGAGGAAAATACCACCCTGCATCACGACGTGACCCGCCTGCGCTTTTTATTTGACGGGATGGGACAAAAAAGAAGCTTCGATTCAAAGGAAGAAAAAGATATGAATGGTCCTTTTGGGAAATATGCACAGGAGATCCTTTCAAAAAATTATGATATGATCATCGATCCGCAGGGGCAGACCCTGATGGCCATCCCGGAAATGATCACGATGACGGTGGAGGATCCCCGGCTGGCCATCATCAATACGATGCTGAAAGATGTGGTGAACATTGTTTATCCTCCCAAAAAGAATGAACCCGGTTTTTTCCAGGTGTTTCCCAATGAGCCCCTGCAGCCCGGGCTGGCCTGGTCGAGAGATTCAAAAGATTCAGCGATCAGCATCCGGGAAGTTTATAAGATCACGGAGATCAGCGATACCGCCATCGTGATCGATTATGCCGCGGAATCCGTCACGATCACGAAAGCGGAAATGATGGGCAGCCAGACGGTCACCACCCTGAACAACAAATCCACCGGGAAGATCGTGGTGGATCCAAAAACAAAGATCCTTGTGAGCAAGAGCATCAGCACCGAATCACACGGAAGCTCGGAAGCTCCTTTTGGCAGCATCCCTGTCACTTCAAAGACCGAGCTTTTACTTACGGTAGATCCCTCAGAATAATTTGGGTAAACGGACCTGCTTCAGCAGGAGGTCCTTCATTTCATCGCGCTCGCGGATGAGGAAGGCTTCGCCTTCAAGCACCATTACCTCGGGTGGACGGAAACGGGAATTGTAGCGCGATGACATTTCGAAGCAATAGGCGCCTGCGTTCTTAAAGCAAAGAATATCTCCTTCCCTGATCTCGGGCAATAAGCGGTTCTCGGCGAAATTGTCTGTCTCGCAGATATTTCCCACCACGTTATAGTGAAGGGGTTCGGCCCCGGGGTTGCTCAGGTTCTCCATTTCGTGCCAGGCGCCATAGAACATCGGCCGGATGAAATGGTTGAGGCCGCTGTCAACACCGGCGAAACGGGTGGCGCCCGCCTGCTTTAAAACATTCACGCGGGTGAGAAAATATCCCGCTTCGCTGACAAGGTATTTTCCGGGCTCAAACCAAACCTGGAGTTTTCGCTTTGTACGTAAATGGAAATTTTCAAATTCCTCCCTTACTTTTTTTCCCAGGAGCTCGATGTTGGTCCCTTCCTCGCCTTCGCGGTAAGGCACCTTGAAACCACCGCCCAGGTCGATCACCTCCAGCTCGGGAAAATGGCGGGCCGCTTCCAGCAATACTTCGATGCCCTGCGCAAAAACTTCGACATCTTTTATTTCGCTGCCCGTATGAATGTGAAGGGCGCGCACCTGGAGCCGGGTTTCCTGCATTATGCGGATCACATCCAGGATGTTTTCCAGGGGTACGCCAAACTTGCTGTCCGCGTGGCCCGTGGAGATCTTCAGGTTCCCCCCCGCCATAATATTGGGGCGCAGCCTTACGCCTACCGGTGTGGTATGACCGAATTTCTTCCCGAATTTCTCCAGGTTGGAAAGGCTGTCGATATTGATATGCACGCCGAGCGCCCGCGCTTCTTCGATCTCTTCAAAGGCAATGTTATTGGAGGTGTATAAAATGGAGGGGGCTTTGAATCCCGCTTCCATCGCGATCTTCACTTCGTTGATGGAGCTGCAGTCCACGTTGCAACCGATGCTGCGGATATAAGCGAGCACGTTCACATTGGTGAGGGCCTTGGCAGCATA
>CAMLEM010000259.1 GCA_946479005.1 uncultured Chitinophagaceae bacterium
GGGAACCTTCTCCCCGGGCGATGCAGTGGACCCCCTACCTGGTTTACGTACTTATACTGACCGTACTTCACCACGGTTATATGGTGTTTCTCGAATGGCTCGACGTCGGGAATTTCCTCGATTTCATCATCAAGATCTTCTCCACTACCGGCATCAGTATGCTGATGATATTTGCCATAGAGTTAATATTCCCCCGCCGCTTGAAGTTTCGCACAAATACAGCGTAATTTTGTTTTATGCCTGTGTTTAACCAGTCGCGAAGCCGTATCATCCGACTCATTGTACTGATGACCTTTCTCGTCATCATCGCGCAACTGTTCTACCTGCAGGTGATCTCCGGGAAGTACACGCAGATGGCGGATGATAACGCCATCCAGAAAAAAACCGTTTATCCTCCGCGGGGACTGGTCATCGACCGCAACGGCAAAACCATATTGCGGAATACGATGGCCTACGACCTGATGGTAACGCCTTCTATGACCCGGGGCATTGATACCGCTTTTTTCTGCGCCCTGATGGAGATCGATACGGCAGAATACCGGAAGCGGATCATCGAAGCGATCATTAAAAACCGTTCGTACCGGCCATCCATATTCGAAGCTTCTCTCACTTCAACAAAGTATGCGCGCATCCAGGAAAATATCTGGCGTTTCCAGGGAGGCTTCTTCATCCAGGAACGCCCCATTCGTTCCTATCCCTGGGATGCAGGCGCCAATATTGTGGGTTATATCGGGGAAGTGGATTCGGGTTATTTGAAAAGGCACGAGGATGCGGGTTATGAAAGCGGCGACTATGCGGGGATGACCGGCCTCGAAGCCACCTATGAAAAAGCGCTTATGGGTGAACGTGGGATCCAGTATCTCATAAAGGATAATTTCAACCGCATCCAGGGCCCCTATGAAAAAGGGAACCTCGATGTGCCTGCCGTAGCCGGGTATAATCTGTACACGAGCATTGACATTGAATTGCAGAAATACGGAGAGGAATTGATGGCAAACAAAGTGGGTTCCATCGTGGCGATAGACCCGAAAACGGGGGGCATCATCGCGATGGTGAGCAGTCCTACTTATGATCCCAATATGATGACCGGGTCACAACGCAGGGCCAGCTTCAATGAATTGTACACCGACCCCAGGCTGCCCCTGCTGAACCGCGCGGTGAACGCCGCCTATTCTCCGGGATCAACTTTCAAGACCCTGCAGGCCCTGGTGGGTCTGCACGAGGGCGTAATCTCTACCAAAACGACATTCAGTTGTTCGGGGGCCTTCTACGGCTGCGGAAGCGGAAACCCGATGGGCTGCCTTGACCCCGGTACCTATTACCTCACCACCGGCATTACCCATTCCTGCAATACTTATTTCGCCCACGTGATGCAGCGCGTGATCAATAACCCGAAATACCCGAATGTTGACAGCAGCCTCCGTGTATGGAACCGGTATATGTCGGCCTTCGGACTGGGACATAGACTTGGAGTGGATGTACCCACGGAAAGATCAGGGATGATACCGACACCGGAGTTTTTCAATAAGCAGTATGGCCCCGGTCGTTGGGGATTCTGTACATTCCGTTCCGTCAGCATCGGGCAGGGTGAGGTGACCACCACCCCCTTGCAGGTGGCCAATGAAATGGCCTATATCGCCAATAAGGGCTGGTATTACATACCGCACGTTGTCGACTCCATCGGCGGGGGAGATAAATGGGGATTGCTGGACAGGTTCAGGGAGAAGATCGTTCCGATGGATATTCCCGACAGCATCTTTGAAGCGGTACACGAGGGACTGCAGGGAGTGATGGAAAGCGGAACGGGCCGCGGCGCTAAAGTTCCCGGCATCGCTGTGTGTGGAAAGACAGGGACCGTTGAGAACTATTACAAGGGTGTAAAACAACCGAATCACTCTTTTTTCTGCGCTTTCGCCCCCAGGGAGAACCCTAAGATCGCCATTATGTGCGTGGTGGAGAACAGTGGACGCTATGGAGGTACCTATGCGGCTCCCATTGTAAGCCTGATGATCGAGAAATATCTCAATGACACCATCGCGAGCAACCGTCTTCATATCCAGGAAAGACTGGTAAAGACCAGCCTGATCCCGCCGCTGATGCAGCAAAAGATCAGGACGCGGGATTCACTCCGCGCGGTAAGGGCTGCGGAGAGAGCGAAGAAAGATGCGGAAAAGGAAGCGGCAAAAAAAGAAGAGATCAACAAGACGGAAACGAACAGCAGGACCATTGTGAATGAAGCCAGGAAGGAAGAAGTGAAGGAGAAAGCACCGGTACGCAAAGACAGTGTTCCCAAAAAAACAGACACCAATAACATCCAGAATAAAACAATGACCGTTCCTCCTGCTCAGCGGGAAAAGGTTGTAAAGAAAGACACAAGCCGTCCATAGGCTTCCAACTTAATGAATCACCGAGATCCTGCCATATCCAAAGGAATTGACTGGTCGCTCGTATGGATCTACCTTCTCCTGGTAGCCATCGGGCTCACCGCCATATTCGCGGCGACCTTCAGGGAAGGCGACCCGGTGATCCAGAGCTTCCTTAAGTTCCGGACAGACTATAGCAAGCAATTCTACTTCTTTGTCCTGAGCTCGGTGTTTGCTCTTTTCATCCTGCTCACCGACAGTAAATTTTTTTCCGCCACGGCAAACCTGGGTTATGTGATCGGGATCTTTATGCTATTACTGGTCTTTCCCTTTCACTCCGATATCAAGGGAACGGAATCCATCATCAAGTTGGGCGCCTTCAATTTCCAGCCGGCGGAACTTTGCAAGATCTTTGTGGCCCTGGCCCTCGCCAAATACATATCGAGGCCGGAGACCGATTTTACGCGGACCCACTCCCAGCTGATCGCCGCGGGGATCGTACTGTTACCGGCGGGCCTTACTGTTCTTCAAAGTGAAACAGGGCTGGCCCTCGTGTTCCTGGCTTTCTTCATCGTAATGTACCGCGAAGGTCTTCCCTCCGTGATCCTATGGGTGGGCTTTGCCATCGCGGCCCTGATCGTTGCCACCATCGTGATCGATCCCAATACCCTGGCCATCATCATCACACTCGTGGCCCTGTTGATGTTATATCTTAACAGGAAGCAGATGAAGAGGAGGCGGGGCATTTTTGTCACCATCATTTTCATCTGGGTGCTCAGCGTGGGGATCCAGCGTTTCGCGGTACCGTATATCTTCAAGAACATCCTCCAGCCTCACCAGGTGGAGCGGATCTATAACCTTTTCGGGAAAGACAATCCCTACCTGGAAGGAGAGGAAGCGGAACGAACGAGAAAGCAGAAGGAGAGTGGGAGTGAGTACAATGTCCGGCAGTCGAAGATCGCGATTGGGAGCGGGCGGATCTTCGGTAAGGGGATACTCAAAGCCACCCAGACCCGTTTTGATTTTGTGCCTGAGCAGAGAACGGATTTCATATTCTGTACGGTGGGAGAGGGATTCGGGTTTATGGGAAGCATCGTGTTGCTGGGGATCTATCTCTTATTGTTATTCCGGATCATCACCATCGCGGAGCGGCAGCGAAGTACTTTCAGCCGGTGTTATGCCTATGGCGTCGCCTCCGTTTTCTTTTTCCATATTGCCATCAATATCGCGATGACGGTGGGGCTGGCGCCGGTGATTGGGATACCTTTACCTTTTGTTAGTTACGGCGGGACCTCATTGCTCACTTTTACTATACTTCTCTTTATTTTGATCAGGCTCGATGCCGATCGGCAGATGGTTTTGA
>CAMLEM010000260.1 GCA_946479005.1 uncultured Chitinophagaceae bacterium
CATTCTTTTAGGATTATCCAAGATCATTGATATGGGAACGGGTGTCAATGCGCAGATCATTGCGACCTCTACCTATTGGCGTTTTGAAATGATCAGTGGAATGGTGCTCCTGGCCGTGATGCTCCCGCTGAGTTATTTGCTTACGAAAACATACGGCATCACCGGCGCGGCCACGGCGCATCTCATATCCATTTCAATATATAATGGCATTCGCATCGTATTCCTTTGGAATAAGTTCAGGCTGTTCCCCTTCACGATGAAAACCCTGTATGCGCTGGGATGGGCAGGAGCCTGTTTCGCGGTTTGTTACTTCGCGTTTGGGAATCTGGAGGGTTGGCTGGCCTTATTTGTAAGATCCATTGTGTTCCTGGTCCTCTATGTATCCGGGGCGATCTATTTCAAATTATCGCCGGATATTATTCCCGTGGTTCAAAGTTTTAGGAAGAGGTTGAAGATTTGAACGGTTTCCCACAGATCTCGCAGATCAAATACACACAGATCTCACAGATAAGTCTCCGTCAATTGGTAACGGTTGACAAATCTCGAAATAGTAGTGACAGAAGCTGTGTAATCTGTGTGTATTTAATCTGCGAGATCTGTGGGAAATGCGGGAAATGCATTTACGGCTTCAACGAAGTGGAAGTGCTCCCTGAACGGGCGGTAGACTTATTATCGATCCTTCCGGCGCCGACATAGCGCTTCATATAATAAGATTCGAAAAGATCATTCACCATTACCCCCCTCGATACCGAAGCGTGGATGAATTTATTATTCCCGAGGTAAACGCCTACGTGGGAAACATATCCCCCGCCGCGGGTATCAAAGAAAACCAGGTCGCCTTCCTGCAATTCCGTTGTCGAGATCTTGCGGCTGACACGATACTGCTCCCGGCTCACCCTGGGAAGGGCAATGCCGTAAAGGGCCGCGTAAACGGCTACCGTAAATCCGGAACAATCCACCCCATTCTTGGTATTTCCACCGGTACGGTATCTCACCCCATACCAATCGTCCACGGTTTCCAGGAGTTCCTCATCAGGAAGGGATTCCACTTCCGTATCCAGTAGCTGGGAATATTTGAGTTGAACGGAACTTGCTTTTTCAACGGAATGCTCATTCCGGGCGGCAAGAATTTCCTCTATCACATTCGATTTTTTTACCGGTTTCTCCGCCGCAACGTTCCTGGTTTCCGGCTTTACCGGGGGTTTCTCAACCGATGCAGGAGAAGGGGTAACCGTGATCTCATCAATAAAATGGATGCGGGTGACCGGGGAATTCTCGGCTTCTGGTTTTTTGCTATTTGTAAACGAAAGTGTTTTAAGCGCTGAGCAGCTGCTTAGGAAAAGAACGATCGCGATCGCGGGTAATATTTGCTTAACCATCAGGCTTCTTCTTTAGGATGATTTTCCAGGGCGGTTAAAAACAGTTACCTCAGTTCGGGTTTTTCACATCTACGGAATCTTTCGGACCCCGGCGAAATTAAGGGAAATGGGTAAAAAAAACCACATTTAACCAAACGAATATAAAACCCGAAAATTGCCCCGGCGGCATTCGATCCTAATAAAATGATTTAGAATCGTTAATCCCCCGTTTAGTTTCCGAAAAAACCCTTAATTTACAAGGCTTTTTTACGCGATCCCAAGCTATGCATTTGATCTATTCTTCCATCCTTATTGCCATCCTCAGCCTGGCCTGCCAGGGAGCCGGCTCCGTGAAGACCGAAACACCGGTTGCCCCGCCGCCCATCGTAAAAGATACCGTGGCCGCCGCGGTTTACCTGCAGCCTTACGAAGAACTGGAATACAAGAAAAAAGAGGTCCTCAACGCCGCATCGGGAACCAAGGCGGTCGTTTTCAACAGCACCGGCACCCGTCTTTACGCGATGAACCTGGAGGGAATGAGCGTCTATGAGTTCGACCAGGCCACAAAAAAGATCACCCGGGAGTTCAAGTTCACACCAACAAAAGGAACAGGCTGGGATTATAACAAAAGCAGGCCCATCTCCTCTTACCAGGAAAAGCCGGTGGAGGCCTGTTTCAGCCATAATGACCGCATCCTTTGGGTTTCTCTGCATAACGCTGAGGGCATCGTTCCCATTTTCGTGGATGAATTTGAACAGGCATATAAGAATCCCACTCCAGGCGTGAAGACAATTCCAGTGACCGTGGTCTATCCCGGAAGCGATAAAAAGGACGTTTTCCGGGTGCCCCTGATCGAAACGGGAAAAACACCCAAGGTCATCTCCCGGACAGCAGACAGCAGGCACCTGCTCGTGAGTAACTGGCATTCCCGCAATGTGAGCGTGCTGGAAATGGATGCAGACAAATTTCCCTTTGGGAAAGTGGTCAGCACCATTCCCGTTTCCGCGATCCCCAGAGGTGTGGTGGTGGATGATGCCAATCGACGTTCTTTCGTGGCCATTATGGGCGGAGCCAGTCTTTCCGTGATCGATAACACGACCTGGAAAGCGGATACGATCTTTCGGGTGGCATCGAACCCCCGTCACGTAGTGATGGATAACAATAACCGTCTCTTTGTTTCATACAACAGCCTGGCGACCATCGCGGCCATTGACGCAAACAATGGCCAGACCCTTTTCACCGCCAAAACCCACGCCCAGCCCCGCACCATCGTATTATCGAAAAATCACAAATTCATTTTCGTCACCTGCTATTCCAGTGATATGGTGGATGTGTATAAGATCAATGAAAATAATTTTACCAAAGTGGCATCTTTGCCCTGTGGTGGGAAGCCGGTGGGTGTTGACATCTTCGAAGGTCCTGAAGTTCTCGAAGCCTGGGTCTGCAGCTACAGCAGCGGCTCCATCACGGTTTTTACTTTTAAGAAAAAATAGTCTGCTCGCTTCCTTCGACTACGGTCCCTTCAACTCCGCTCCCTTCGACTTCGCTCAGGGACCGGCAGGGAAGAAAAGGAATTGATTGAGGCGAGGAGATGAATTACATTGAAATGAAGTTTTCGCACCTGCACGTACATACTCAGTTTTCCTTATTGGATGGGGCAGCCTCCATCCAAAATCTCTATAAGAAAGCCGTCGCCGATGGAATGCCCGCCCTGGCCATCAGTGACCACGGGAATATGTTTGGCGTTTTTGAATTCGTAGCGGAGGCCTATAAGCACAAAGGAGAGGATGGAAAGCCGAAAGTGAAACCGGTGGTCGGCTGCGAATTTTATCTTACCGAGACCCGTCATCAAAAGACTTTCACCAAGGACCAGCGCGATAAACGCTATCACCAGATCCTGCTGGCGAAAAATGAAAAAGGCTATCGGAACCTGATCAAGCTGACTTCCCTCGGATTCATCGAAGGGATGTACGGAAAATATCCCCGCATCGATAAAGAGCTCATCCTTCGCTACCACGAAGGCCTCATCGCCACCACCTGCTGCCTCGGCGCTTCCGTTCCCCAGGCGATCTTACGCCAGGGAGAAGAAGAGGGAGAAAACGAATTCAAATGGTGGCTCAATATCTTCCAGGAAGATTTTTACGTGGAACTGCAGCGGCACGGAATGCCCGAGCAGGATAAAGTGAACGAGGTGCTGCTTCGCTTCGCGAAAAAATACAACGTAAAGACGATCGCGAGCAATGACTCGCATTACGTGGACCAGTCGGATTTCACCGCACACGACATCCTTCTCTGCATCAATACCGGTGAAAAGCTCGCAACACCCGCCCTTCGTGATTTTGTGGATGAGGATGTACACATCAGGG
>CAMLEM010000261.1 GCA_946479005.1 uncultured Chitinophagaceae bacterium
CCCAGCGAGACCAGCAGGTCCCAGTTCAGGCCGGCATAGATCACAGGCTGGCGAATGCCGAATTTCTCCAGGATGGCTTTTTTCACCACGCCGCATCCCGCCAGCACCTTCCCGTTACTGAGAAACACAATATGATCATTGAACCTGGATGTTTCCAGTGGTTTGATCTCATCCGCTGTTACCCCGCTGGCAGAAAGCAGGGAAGTGATCACTCCTTTCAGGTAAAAGATGTCAGCATTTTTTTCATTTTCTTTCCATCCCTTTTCTGAAAGCTGTCCGCTTGCCACCAGGCAAAGCTGTTTGTTCTCGGTGTATTTATCCGGACCCTCCGCGTGATAAGCCTTTCCAAATTCAAAAAGCCGCAGGGAAAGATTTTTGTGATTGAGATTGCGGGCCACCACTTCAAGCGCCGTTTCAAAAAGGGAACTCCGGAGAATGTTATTATCCGCATTCAGGCTATTGAGCATTTTCACCATCGTTGCCTGCTCTTCTTCCGAAAAATAAGCGGCGTTGGTGATCGAATTGGTCATTATCTCACTAAAGCCCATCCCCGTAAGAACGCCGGAGATCTTCTCTTTCAGGTTTTCCTCATATTCCAGCTCTTCCACCGCCGGGCTGATCATAATGGTTTCAGGGATCTCGATATTATCCAAACCGTCTATCCGGAGGATCTCTTCCACGAGATCGGCCGGCAGGCTGATGTCGGGCTTATGAAAGGGTACGGCCACCCAGGTTTCGTCGATCCCTTCCTTGATGATCTCAAAGCCCAGGCTGGTAAGAATGTTCTTTACGGTATCGGGATGATAATTCTTGCCGCTTAATTTTTTAAGGTAATGGTATTTGATGCCCACTTCCGCCTTTCTCGCCGGCTCAGGGTAGATATCGATGACCGCGGAGCTTATTTTTCCTCCCGTGAGTTCCTTTATCATCGTGGCCGCACGCTTCAATACATTGACTGTTTGAGAAATATCCGTCCCTTTCTCAAATCGCGAGGCCGCATCCGTTCTAAGCCCGTGGTGGTAGGAGGCTTTTCGTGTAACCACCGGGTCAAAGCAGGCGCTTTCGAGAAAAATATTCTGTGTGGTTTCCGTTACACCGCTGTGAAGTCCGCCAAAGATCCCCGCCATACAGGTTCCGCCGTTGGCATCGCAGATCATCAGTTCTTCGCCGGTCAGGATCCTTTCTTTTTCATCGAGGGTGATGAACTTTGTTCCACCAGGAAGATTCTTTACGATGATCCGTTTTCCGGCGATCTTATCCGCGTCAAATGCGTGGAGGGGTTGCCCGGTTTCGTGCTGGATATAATTGGTGATATCAACAATATTATTGATGGGCCGCAGGCCGATGGCCAGCAGTCTTTGTTGCATCCATTTGGGAGAGGGCCCGGGAACGATACCGGTAATACTTACGCCGCTGTACCGCGGGCAGGCAGCCTGGTTTTCGACCCTTACCTCGATGGAGAGAGACTGATCATCCACCCTGAAACCATTCGCCAGGGGAAGTTTGGCCTTTAATTCTTTCTTCTCGTGATGCGCCAGGTAAGCACACACATCACGGGCCACGCCCCAATGGCTCATTGCGTCCATCCGGTTTGGTGTCAGCCCGATCTCAAAGATGATGTCGGTATAGGGTTCAAAATGTTCAGCAGCCTTCATTCCCACTTTTGTGTCCTCCGGCAGTACCAGGATGCCTGCGTGGGAGGAACCCAGCCCGATCTCATCCTCGGCGCAGATCATCCCTTCGCTTTCCACGCCGCGGATCTTTGCCACCTTCATTGTCAGCGGTTCACCGGAAACGGGATAGATGGTTGAACCCGCGGGGGCCACCACCACTTTTTGTCCAGCTGCCACATTCGGCGCTCCGCAAACGATCTGCAGGGGTTCTCCATTTCCAATATTCACGCGGGTGAGCGTCAGCTTGTCGGCATTGGGATGTTTTTCCGTTGATAGAACTTCACCGATCACCAGGCCGGCCAGGTTGCCTTTCACTTCTTCAAATTGCGACACGGATTCCACCTCCAGTCCAATGGAGGTAAGGATCCTTCCCAGTTTTTCAGGTTCCACTGCCTGGGGTAAATAATCACTCAGCCATTTGTACGAGATCGTCATAAACGCAAATATAAAGGATAGCCGAGGGCGGGGGAGTAATTCGGTTGGTGATCATTGAAACTCCTTTCAAATACATATTTTTGGCACCTTAACTCAATCTATGGCCAACAACCTGCTAAAAGGAAAAAAGGGGATCATTTTCGGTGCGCTGGATGAAAAATCGATCGCCTGGAAAACCGCCCTGCGTTGTTATGAAGAAGGCGCTCAACTGGTGTTGAGCAATGCCCCCGTGGCCCTGCGGATGGGAGAGATCAACAAGCTGGCGGAAACCTGCGGGAACGCGCCGGTGATCGGCGCCGACGTGACGAATATGGATGACCTGAAGAATCTTTTTGAGAAAGCGAAGGAACATTTTGGAGGTTCTTTTGATTTCATTCTTCATTCCATCGGGATGAGCTTGAACGTGAGGAAGAACAAGCATTATACGGAAATGAATTATGAATGGAACCAGAAGACCCTTGACATTTCCGCGATGAGCCTGCACCGGGTGCTTCGCACCGCCTGGGATACCGATTCACTGAACGAATGGGGCAGCGTGGTAGCATTGACCTATATCGCCGCGCAGCGCGTGTTCCCCGACTATAATGAAATGGCAGATGCCAAGGCCCTGCTCGAAAGCGTGACCCGCAGTTTCGGTTATCATTACGGCGCAAAGAAGAAGGTTCGCGTCAATACCGTCTCACAATCACCCACAAGAACTACTGCAGGAAGCGGCGTGAAAGGATTTGATGGTTTTATCAATTATGCCGAGGCAATGAGCCCGCTGGGCAATGCTTCCGCCGGGGATTGTGCCAATTACTGCGTGATGCTGTTCAGCGATTATACGCGGATGGTCACTATGCAGAACCTTTTCCACGACGGGGGATTTTCCTTCACCGGGGTCACCGCAGGGGTGATTGATAAGATGGAAAGCAAATAAAAAATCCCGCCGCAGCGGGATCCGTATATGTTGGACGAAACGACGGATCAGTATTCGTCTTCGTTGAACAGGAAATCATCCTGGGTGGGATAGTCGGGCCAGATGTCCTCGATGGTTTCATAAACATCCCCTTCGTCTTCCAGTTCCTGCAGGTTCTCCACCACTTCGATGGGTGCGCCGGAACGAATGGAATAATCGATCAGCTCATCCTTTGTCGCGGGCCAGGGAGCATCTTCCAGGTATGAAGCCAATTCTAAGGTCCAAAACATCTTCTCAAGGTTTAATGATAGAATAAGGAATTAGGTACCCCCTAATTTTTCGCAAAAGTAGTTTTATTAGGGAATTTTCCAAATCTCCTCTTTCGCCGAGGGTTTTGCCCCGGTTTTACTGATATTTGATCGCACAAATGATTAAATGGCTGCATGATATCCGGCATAAATATTCATAAGAGCTATGGCAAGGTTGAGGTATTGAAAGGGGTCAATATCGAGGTCAGAAAAGGAGAGATCGCATCCATTTCGGGTCCTTCGGGTTCGGGGAAATCCACCCTGCTCCACATCCTGGGAACCCTCGATAAGGCCGATGAGGGCAGGGTGGTGATGAACGAAACAGAGATCAGCCGCTTATCGGGAAGGAAACTGGCCGCGTTCCGGAACAGGCACATTGGTTTTGTATTCCAGTTCCATCATTTGC
>CAMLEM010000262.1 GCA_946479005.1 uncultured Chitinophagaceae bacterium
CAATCTCTTCGCGACCGGCCTGGTGGCGGGAGGCGCGCTGGCAGGGGTGCTGGTGGCGATCCTTTCATCCATACCAAGTATCAGCAGAAAACTGGGGGATATCAGTGCGGAACACGGTTTGAGTTCAGGGCTGGGAGAGATGGGATATAAATTCCTGGGCGTCGCTTTCTTTGCGTTGATGGGATATGTCCTTTATAAGGTAGCTGTATCGAGGAAGAAATAAAACAGCCGGACGCGGCATCGCAACGACGCGGCGCTCGCTGCTTCGTAGCGACGCCGCGTCCAAAAAAAATCAAACAAAATCAAGATGACTATACTTCCTTCCGAGGATACTTATATCATCCGCCTGTAACCATTTCTTCAAAACCGTCGCATACACATCCTTAAAGTCCACCTTATATTTCAAATCCCCTTCATCGAGGTCGGCGAGGTCCGGCAATTCATTGATCAAACCTTTTTTCTTCAATCCTCCTCCCACCAGGAACATACTATTCGCCGTGCCGTGATCAGTGCCCCCGCTCGCATTCTGCTGCACCCGGCGCCCGAACTCTGAGAAAGTAAACAGCAATACATCATCGAAGCGGTGATTGGCTTTCAGATCCTTTACAAAAGCGGTCACGGCATCGTTCATCTCCGTGAACAATCTCTGCTGCTGACCTTCCTGGTTGATATGCGTATCGAAACTTCCCAGGGAAACATAATACACCTTCGTATTGATCTCTGAGAAAATGAGAGAAGCGATGGTCTTCATACTGTTTCCCAGATCGGTTTTGGGATACTCGGCATTCGTAGGATGAAGTCGGCTTTGCTTAAAAATGTAATCCGCCGAGGAAAGCGTCTCCGCCATTGTTTTGTAGAGATAATCCACCGGTTGTTCCCCGGCTTCCTCCCTGTAGTTCTTTAAAACATCACGGAAGAATTTTTCATTGGCCGTTCCATAGAGCCTGCGGGGGTCCTTGACAGCGATGCCCTTGATGTTCTCCCCTTTCAATGCCAGGCTGAGCACATCGTCGATCTCGATGGCCTGGGTGGGTTTATCGCAACCCTTGCACTGGGCATCCAGATATTTTCCCACCCAGCCGTGGCTCAAATATTCATCGCTTTGACTGGCCGTATGCCAGATATCCATACTCCGGAAATGTGAGCGGTCAGGATTCGGATAACCCACGTTGTTGATGATACCCAGGCTTCCATCCTCATAAAGATCCCTGAAGCCTTTCAACGCCGGGTGAAGCCCCACTTCATCGTCCAGGATCAGGGCCTTGCTTTTTTCAATCCCCAGGCGGGGACGCGCTTTATAATATAGATCATTCCTCACCGGGATCACCGTATTCAGCCCGTCATTCCCCCCGCTGAGCTGCAGAATCACCACTACCCGGTTCCCGGGAGGCACCATCGGCCGGCCTTCAAAAGCCTTCAAAAATTTCGGTAAGAGAAGTGAAGCCGTGGCCAATGATCCTACCTGTATGAATTCTTTTCGTTTGAACAGCATAAAAAAGTTTTTACCAAAAAACTAGCACAGCTGGTATTCCGGTGTGCTCATCAATTGCAGGGTCGCGGTTTTAATGAAATTCTCCCTGCCCGTCTCATCCGTATACTGCTTTAAGATTTCCGCGGGAACCCGGCTTTTCACCTGCAGAAGATGGCCACTGATCTTTTCCAGCAGGTGTTCCTTACGCACCGACTCATAAACCTTCACGTAAGGCTTCCAGTCTATGTCAACCTCGATCGGCCTTCCCTGCCGCACCGCGGCCTTCACCTTCATCTCCCCGTCTTCATCCTTCCTTCCCATCATCTGGTCATCATCATCCTTGGGCCTCACGTTCAGTTCATCGCGGTCGTTCAGCATTTGCGGAATGCGCATCCGCATCATCAGGCTGGAACTGTCGATCCAGGATCTCCCTCCCGGCCAGCCCGCCACGTTGGGAGGATAGAAGAGGATCTGGCCCAGTGTTCTCTGCAATAACAAAAGCGCCTCTTCCTGTCCCAGTTTCATTGGCAACATACGCTGGATGCCCACGACCAGTTCAATGGGAGATTTGATGCGAACCCCCACGTTCTTTTCCTCATAAAACCAGTCGCTGGTAAATATATCAGACATCAATGCCGAAATCTCATAGTCATTATCATAGAACCGCTTTGCCAGCCAGTCTATTTTGGATTCATCCGGGATCTCATTGACGAAAAAGTGGTAGATCTTCTGCGTGAGATAGCGGGCTGTTTGCTTTTGTTCAAGCAAAATATCCAGCACCTCCTCTCCGCCGAGATCGCCGGTTTTTCCCAGTACGGTCTTGGATCCGAAATCGTGCTGGAACCGCCGGAATACGAATTCACCTTTTGCGTTGGCGCCCCAGCCGGTGAAGGCACGGGCCGCTTCCTTAATGTCGTGCTCCGTGTAGTTTCCCCTTCCCAGGGTGAATAGTTCCATCACTTCGCGCGCAAAGTTTTCATTGGGATGATCTTTCCGGTTCTGCTGGTTGTTCAGGAAGTTCAGCATCGCCGCGGACCGGGAAACCTCTTTTAGAAGGGTACCGAAATTTCCCAGGGCATTGCGGCGGATCACATCGAGCAGGCCCTGCTGGTAAAATATGTTGAGATTGCGGCAGGCGAAATGCCCGTGCCAGAAGAAAGCCATTTTTTCACGAAGCTGGGCACCACCGTTCACCATCTCGTGAAGCCAGTAAAGATTAAGGCTACGGATCCCTTCGCGGTTACTCTGTTGTATCTTTCTCCTGTCTTCCTCCTTCCGGGCGATCCGGCTCACATCTTCAATACCCATAAACAGCCCCTGCAGGTAGTCGTTTGCCACATTCACGAACTCGGGTTTTTTGGAAGAGGCTTTCACCAGGCCTTTATAAACCTGGTCGGGTTGATAGTTGGGGAGATCCTCCAGTTGTTCCGCAGCCGGGCCAAAACCGGCCCTCCACATCAGGTGCAGGTTTTTTTGCAGGGTTGTCAGGGGCATCCGGGAAAAGATTTTGTTTTCAGACTCTTCTAAAGATAAAACGTTTAAAAGCAAGTCGAATTATGCCGGCGAATGGCTGTCCGGCGTCCAAAAACATCCCAGCTCAATGTTTCGCCATTGACAAAGTTTAAAAAATATGACATAGCGGATTGGCGCCGTCCAAAACGATTTGTTAAATTCATCGAATATTTTTTCCAAAACAAAAACCCAACACACACATTTATGAAACGATTCTTGCTTATCGGAAGTGCAGCGCTGATCTTTATTACGGGTTGTCAAAAATCCGGGTCACCCGTAGAAAACCTGAATGCCGAAGAAGAGGAAGTTCTTGAAAGCGGCAGGCTCCGTGAATGTGGAGCACACGATGTATTACAAATGAAATTACAGGAAGATCCCGGCCTGGCCGGTCGAATGGAACAGATCGAGGCCTTTACCCGGGAATATCTCAGGAACCCTGAAGCTTTCAAGCTGGTGGGTGACGTGCTTGAAGTACCTGTTCACGTAAACGTTCTTTACAAAACCACCGCGGAAAATGTTTCCAACGCACAGATCCAGTCGCAGATCGATGTTTTGAACCACGATTTCGGTGCGACGAATTCTGATTATGGAAGCACGCCTGCTGGATTCCAGGGAGTTCGGTCCGGGGATATCAAGATCCGTTTTATATGGTCAAGTTCTAATGTAACACGCAAATCCACCAAAAAGAAAAGCTGGAACCTCAATGA
>CAMLEM010000263.1 GCA_946479005.1 uncultured Chitinophagaceae bacterium
CGGAGGGTGGTTTTCGTTGAGGATCAGGCATAAAAAAAGACAGCTACAAAGCTAATAAACTTTGCAGCCATCTTTCAATGTTATCTCAGGCGTATCAAGCCTCGATCTTGCCGCTGGCGATCTTCTGCTTATAGATCGCTTTCAGCACCTGGCCCCGGCGACGAACCGAAGGTTTGGTGAAACTCTGACGCTCGCGGAGTTGAAGAAGAACCTTTGATTTCTCGAATTTCTTCTTGTACTTCTTCAGCGCTTTGTCGATGTTTTCGCAATCTTTAGAATCAATGATCAGCATTTGTTGATACCTCCCTGGTATTGTTTTTAAACGTTTTAGACTAAAGGGAGGCAAAGATAAGCCGGAAAAGCGAAAAGTCGAAATCATTTAACTTGCCGCTATGTTTACAGGTATCATTGAGTCGTTGGGGATAGTTAAAGAGATCATTCCCAACGGGAAGAACAGGATCTTTTGGGTGGAATCCCCCATTTCCATTGAGCTGCAGGTGGACCAGAGCCTGAGCCATAACGGGGTTTGCCTTACGGTGGAGGAAAGCCGGGGACATATGCACCGCGTGACAGCCATCGAGGAAACCCTGGAAAAGACAAACCTGGGCGACTGGAAGATCGGTGGTGTCGTGAACCTGGAGCGTTGCCTGAAGCTCTCCGACCGCCTCGACGGTCACCTTGTACAGGGACACGTGGATACCACGGCCACCTGCGTAAAGAAAAAAGGAAAAGGAGGTACCCGGGAATTTGAATTTGAGTATCCCAAGAAGTTCACCGAGCTGGTGATCGAAAAAGGTTCCGTTTGCGTGAATGGCGTCAGCCTGACCGCATTCGATGTTAAGAAAAAAAGTTTCCGGGTAGCGATCATACCACACACCTACGAACACACGAATTTTAATACCCTCTCGGAAGGTGATGCTGTCAATCTTGAATTCGATCTCATCGGAAAATACCTGAAAAGGCATTTTAAGAATCTTTGGTTCTGAGGAGGCTTCGTAACTTCAAACGAGACCAAAACCCCTGCATTGCCTGAAAAAAGCGCGCTGATAAAAAACATCGCTACGCCCGGCCGGCAACATTACCCGGCACTTGACGGGATCCGCGGGCTGGCCATTCTGCTGGTGATCGTCTATCACAATTTCGGCTTCATTGAATATTCCTCTTTCGGCTGGCTGGGCGTTGACCTTTTCTTTGTGCTTTCCGGCTTTCTCATTACGGAGATCCTCTTGCGCACGGTGGGCAAGGCCGGGTTCCTTAAGAATTTCTATGCCCGAAGGGTATTGCGCATTTTCCCTCTTTATTTCCTGGCATTGGTGATCTTCCTGCTCATCCTGCCGAAACTTGGCTGGTTCCCTGGCAGTGATTTTTACGTGGAGCACCAGGGCTGGCTCTGGACCTACCTGCAGAACTGGCTCTTCATTTTCAAAGGAGATGATCAAACCAATACACTTCATCATCTCTGGTCGCTGGCCGTGGAGGAGCAGTTCTACCTGGTTTGGCCCCTGTTGATCCTGGTGATAAAAAAACCCCGGGCCCTGGCCATCCTGATGGGCTTAACTTTAGTTGCCGTAATCCTGCTTCGGCTATGGATCTGGAAATACGAAATTGCTGACCTATCCTACTATCGCTTATATACATTCACCAGGATCGACGGGCTCTGCATAGGATCCATTGTAGCGTTACTGCGATGGATGGACCCCGGGATTTTAAAAAAGAACACAACCCTGATCGTGCTCGTATTCGCTGCCCTGAATTTTGCTTTCTTTTTCATAAACAGGAAAAGCGATTTCGATTTTCCCTACCTGGCTCTCGTAGGGTACAGCAGTTTTGCAGTGGTGTTTGGTCTCCTGGTGAATGAAGCCGCGGGATCCGGCACACCGCTCCTGAACAGGCTGCTGAGCCTGGGAATCCTTCGCTACTTTGGAAGAATTTCATACGGGCTTTACATCATTCACTGGCCACTGTATGTTCTCTGGAGACCGGCCCTGTCCGAATGGGTGACCGGACGCTTCCCACAGGTTTATTCCCCGTTCATCGTATCCCTGCTCGCTACATTCGCAGCCATAGCGCTGGCCTGGATAAGCTTTCGTTTCTTTGAATCACATTTTTTAAGATTAAAAAAGAAATTCGCCTAAAGAGGTTCTATGGATATAACGGAACTAAAAAGGATCGGGGATAAGAGGCAGGTGCGCCATCCCTGGGAAAGGGCGCGGGCAGGAATGGTGCGATTCCTGGTAAGACGATTTAAACCTCAAAGCACAAGGGTGCTCGATATCGGCTCGGGGGATGCTTACCTATTGAATACACTGAGGCAGAATTACCGGTCGAAGGAATATATCGGGGTGGATAATGCTTATGATGCTGAGATCCTCCAACAACTCCGCCATTCGGGAATACCGGAATCGATCACCCTGCTGGATCATCTCGACCCGATAAAAAAGGATCCCCAAAAAGCGGATTGCTGTCTCCTACTGGATGTGCTGGAGCATTGTGAAGATGACCGTGCCGTTCTATCGGAAGTGGCGGGCGGCGATGCCAGTGCAGGCAACGCGCTTTTCTTTATCACCGTGCCGGCATTTCAATCCTTATTTTCAGGACACGATGAACTGCTGGGGCACTATCGGAGGTACTCACGAAAACAACTGTTGAAACTTTGCCGATCGGCCGGTTTCCACGTAATGGCATCAGGATATTTTTTCTTTTCGCTTATCCCTGCCCGGTACCTGCAGATACTCTTTGAAAGAATCAGTGGCAGGAGATCACGCAGGAGCCTGGATGCCTGGAGAGGTGGAGAGGTGCTGGCCCGTATATTTTATGCTATTTTGTGGGCGGATTCCAGGTTTTGTTACCTGTTATCGAGGTTAAGGATCCATTTACCCGGGCTCTCAGCCTATGCCATATGCAGAAAACCGCCATCATAATACCCTGCTATAATGAACAGGCACGCCTGAACCTGGAGTCTATTGTTCAATTCCTGTCCACCCGAAAAAATTTTCTTGCCATCCTGGTCAACGATGGCAGCAACGACCAGACCGCCCAGGTTTTTGAAGAGATCCAAAAACAATTACCCGGGCAGGTGCAAATTGTCAGCCACACGAAAAGAAAAGGAAAGGCGGAGGCGGTACGTTCCGGCCTGCTGGAAAGCTTAAAGGACCCGGAGATTTCGATCCACGGGTATCTCGATGCCGACCTGGCTGTGTCACTGGAAGAATTTGAACGGCTGAGTGAATTGATGAGAAACAGCGGAAAGGCCTTCATCCTCGGAAGTCGGATCAAAAAGGTAGGCTCCAGAATTTAAAGGAATGAATTACGGCATTTTTACAGTCGCTTTATCGCTAACCTCGTGGGCTATGCCACCCGACTGGACGTTTACGACACGCAGTGCAGCGCCAAGATGTTCCGCACGCACCTGGTACCGGTGATCACGGCCGAGCAATTCCGTACAAAATGGCTGTTCGACGTGGAATTAATTGACAGGATCCGGAAACACGTGGGAGAACTGAATGATCACGGGCACGAAGAACCCCTGCTTGCCTGGGATGAGAAGAAGGGCTCGAAGTTAAGATGGTACAATTTCTTTCGCATCCTCCGGGAGTTGGCCATCCTCAGAAAATATCATCGCAAAAAATGAAGGAAAAAAACCTACGCGACCTGCAGGCCTATTTCCTGTTAATCCTGTT
>CAMLEM010000264.1 GCA_946479005.1 uncultured Chitinophagaceae bacterium
ATACCCGGATCTTCTTTCCAGGAGCTTTGTTTGTTTTTCCTTTGGCAAAACTTATCACTGCACCGGCTGGAAGCTGGGATATTGCGTGGCACCGAAAGAGCTGACAGCCGAATTCAGGAAGATTCACCAGTTCAATGCCTTTGCCTGCAACACGCCTATGCAGGTGGGGGTCGCCGATTATATGAAAAATAAGGAAGCCTATCTCGGGCTCCCGGCAGAAATGCAAAAACGCCGGGACCGCTTTATCAAGCTGATGAAAGACACCCGGTTTGAACTTCTTCCTTCGGGCGGCAGTTATTTCATCTGCGCGAAATATGACCGGATCAGCGAGGAGGGCGACAGGGATTTTGCCATCCGGCTAACGAAAGAGGCGGGCGTAGCCACCATACCGGTCTCCGCATTTTACCGGGATGGCAAGGACGACCACGTGATCCGGTTTTGTTTTGCCAAAAAAGAAAAAACGATCCGGGAAGCTGTTGAAAGGCTTCGTAAATTTTAAATGGTCACCAACTCCAGATACAGGGGAATTGTGTTTATGTTGCTGGCCGCTATCGGATTTTCCTGTATGGGCGGCGCTGCCAAACTATTAAAAGGGAGCTTCAATGCGGGCCAGCTGGTTTTCTGGAGAAATGCCATCGGGCTGCTTGTTCTCTTTGTTAGCTTTCTCCGGGTGGCGCCCCAAAACAAGGGGGGAAAATTCCGGCTTCTGCTTTTCCGCGGTATGATGGGCACCACAGCCCTCTATACTTTATTGTATTGCATTCTGCACATTCCCTTAGGTACGGCGATGACCTATAATCTCACTTCCGCGCTGTTCATTGCCGTGTTCTCTTTTATTCTTTTCAGGGAGTACCACGGCCGCGTGGTGCTCGCAGCCGTTCTGCTTGGTTTCGCGGGAATGATATTGATCTACAAACCGGCGATCCATTTCCCCTGGTATTATCACGCGGCCGGACTGATCTCCGGTATCACATCAGCCCTGGCCTATATCACCGTTCACCGGCTGGCCGGGTATTACGACACCAGGATCATCGTGCTCTCTTTCATCCTTACGGGTGTACTGGTGCCCCTGGTTTTTATGATCATTGGCTATGCCTTCCAGCTTCCCCCCGATGATGTTTTCTTTATTCGGTGGCGGTGGCCTGCCGGCATCGAATGGGTCTATGTAACAGCCCTGGGGCTGTTCGCCCTGTTTGGACAGTATTTCGTGACGCGTGCGTATGGAGCGGATAAGGCCGGCATTGTTTCCTCCGTAGGCTATGCCAACATCATATTTTCCATCTTTATCGGCCTGGCACTGGGAGATGCTTTCCCTGACTGGATGTCAACCCTCGGCATTTTCTGCATCATCTCCAGCGGTGTACTGATCTCTTATCATAAATCAGCAGAAACAAGCCCCCGCGGGGCCTGACGACACTGTCAAAAAAACATTTGGACCCTGTTCGTATTATCGTATATTTGCGATATACATTATTATATGGCGATCCATAAAAAAGAAGAATTTACACGGAAAGAACAGGACCTGGCAGCCTTTGCCAAGGCTTTGTCTCACCCCGCCCGAATTGCCATCCTCAAGCTCCTGGCAGAACGGAACGAGTGCATTTGTGGAGACATTGTTAATGAACTCCCTCTTGCCCAGTCTACCGTTTCCCAACATCTCAAAGAGCTCAGGAATGCAGGACTGGTGGAGGGAGAAACGGATGGCCCCAGGAGCTGCTACTGCATCAACTGGAAAGCATTTCAAAAATTCAATGTGGAGTTCAATTCCCTGTTTTTAAACCTGAAGCTCAGGAACGAAAAATCCTGCTGCTGATCTTTTTTCATAACCTCAAAAATTAAAACTATGACAACGCAAATGCTGAAAGATCCGGGAGAATGCTGCGGCGGAATCGGTTGCTGCTAAACCCGAAAAGACCGGGGTCAACCCCGGTCTTTTTTCATTATGAAAAAGAAACTATTATTTGTCTGCATAGAGAATAGCAACCGCTCCCAAATGGCAGAAGCCTTTGCCCGGATGCTGGGAGGCCCCGGTGTGGAAGCCTATAGTGCCGGATCAAATCCATCGGGTAAGATCAACCCTTCCGCGGTCCGCGCTATGAAGGAGCGGGGCTATGACCTGAATACGCACACCAGCAAATCCCTGGAGGAGGTCCGCAGGTTTGCCCCCTTTGATATCGTCGTTACAATGGGTTGCGGCGATGCCTGCCCCTGGATGCCCTCGAAAAAACAAATGGACTGGCAAATTCCCGATCCCCGTAATATGGATGAACCCGAATTCAGGGAGGTCAGGGACCTCATTGAAAAAAAGGTTGCCGGGCTGATCCATTCGGCTTTCTAACTTCGTGCAAACATTTTTTTGGCCCGGCTATTACCGCTTCCCGTATTCAGGTTCCTCCTCTTCTTAAGCGCATTGACAGCGCTTCCAGGATTGTTTGTGCCACTGATGGATAACGACGCAGCACACCACGCCCTGATCGCAATGAGAATGCATTTGACCGGGGATTATGTAAACCTGGTTGACCACGGAAAGGATTACCTGGATAAACCTCATCTTCATTTCTGGCTGTCCGCATTCAGCTTTAAGATCTTTGGAATAAATGGCTTCGCCTACAAGCTCCCCTCCTTTTTATTCGCCTTCTTGGGAGTTTATTCCACTTACAAGCTGGGAGAACGGCTTTATTCAAAAGACACCGGGAGACTCGCCGCCCTGATGCTGGCCACCAGCTTTGGCTTCCTGTTATCCGTTTCCGATGTGAGAATGGACGCCCTCCTTGTGTCCTGCATCGCCCTTGCCTCCTGGCAGCTTATCGCCCTCGTGCACGATGGGAAAAAAATTCAGATCATCGGGGCTGCGTCCGGCCTGGCCCTGGGCTTCGCAACAAAAGGACATATTGCCGTATTCATTCCCTTCCTTTTACTTTTCTTTTTCCTGCTTTGGAAAAAAGATCGCCGGATGATATTGTCCTGGAAATGGCTGGCCCTGGTCATCTTATTCTTTGTTTTCATTTCACCGGTACTCTATTGCTATTATTTGCAGTACAATCTTCACCCGGAGAAAATGGTTCGCGGGGAAACAGGCATTAATGGTGTAAAATTCATTCTCTGGGACCAGGTGATCGACCGCCTTGCCGGCAGAATGGAAAAGGAGACCAACCACGATCCTATCTTCTTTTTTCATTCTTTCATCCCGGCCTTTGCCCCCTGGAGCCTGCTGGCTTATATCGCCGTTGCAGACCGCCTGAGAAGACTCGGGCGATCAAATTGGGAGCCTGCGACGGCCCTGGTTTTTGTGGTTGTGCTCCTGCTTGTTACCATTTCGAAATACCAGTTGCCACATTACCTTAACGTACTATTCCCGGTCGCTGCAGTGCTTACCGCCGGCTTTGTTCTCTTTCATCCGCTTACAGGAAAATGGTTGCAGGCGCTCTTCCTGCTGCAAATGATCCTGAGTTTCTTCATCCTGGCTGTTGCCGCCCTGCTTAACGCCTGGGCCTTCCCGGTGAACGATACCCTGGTCGTAGCCGGAGTGATCCTTCTTTTGGCGCTTGTTTTCTATTTTTTAAAGAGCCGTCGCTATGAGCTCAGGCAGAAAGCTGTTTTTGTTTCGGCAGCCACAATGATCTTTTTCTTTTTCCTGATGAATGCCAATTTCTATCCCCGCCTCCTACAGTATC
>CAMLEM010000265.1 GCA_946479005.1 uncultured Chitinophagaceae bacterium
GGGGTGAAGGGATCTTCCTTTCTTCCGGCGTGATGAATTTTTCACTGATGCGAAGGATCTTCTCCACGGGAGCTTCCACGTCGATGCCCACACGCCGGTCGCGGCTGACGATGGCCGCTGCATAATCCCCGCAATGAGAAATGGAGAAGTGAAAGGCTGCGTTCGGAAGAAATGGTTTCCGGGTATCCGCGATCTCTATCAGTTCGAAGGGGAAATCCGGATAAAGGTAACGCAGCAGGAACCTGCCTGCCAGGTGCTGAAGCCTCTTCATCGGGTGGGTGACGGCCCGGTGCTGCGGCACATTCCCTTTAAAATAGTCCTCGGATTCTTCGATCTTCCAAATCCCCAGCCGGGCATCCTCGTTGATTTGTTGTTGAAAAAAAACCGGCATTCCTGGTTGTTTCCTTTTTACTTTGCTGACAGAAAGAAAACGAAGTTATACAATGATACTTTCAGATACCCGGATACTCGAAGAAATGGAGAAAGGAACGATCAGGATCAAACCTTACCACCGGGATTGCCTGGGAAGTAATTCCTATGACGTGCACCTGGGAAAAACACTGGCTACTTACAAAGAACATATCCTGGATGCAAAAAAGCATAACACGATCGAGCATTTCGAAATCCCCGACGAAGGGTTTGTTCTATATCCTCATATATTCTACCTCGGCGTTACCGAAGAATACACCGAAACCCACGCGCACGTTCCGTTCCTGGAAGGAAAATCTTCCACGGGCAGGCTGGGTATTGATATTCACGCCACAGCCGGCAAAGGCGACGTCGGCTTTTGCGGGAACTGGACACTGGAGATCTCGGTCAAACAACCTGTGAAGGTTTATAAGGGGATGCCGATCGGGCAGCTCATTTATTTCCCCGTGGATGGCGTGATCGAGATCAGCTACGATAAGAAAAAGAATTCCAAGTACAGCAATCAGCCAGACAAGCCGGTGGAAAGTATGATGTGGAAGAATAAGTTTTAATCCTTCGGTGCAGCGTCTCCTTCCTGTTCTTCCGATGGGGTATCCAATTCCAGGAGCGGGATCTCCTGCACCGATGCCCCGGCGATGCCCCTGATCGAGCCATAGAGCCCCGAAGTGCCGATGAGCACCTTCTCCAGTTGTTTTTCCCGTTCCTTCCAGAGTTTTTCCATTTGCATCCTTTCACGGGTGATGGAATTGCGCATCGCCGTAAAACCCTCCACGATGGTCTCCATCTTCTGGCGGAAATCAACTCCCGTAAGATAGTCATATAGCATCTGCATCTTTCCCTCCCGGTTCTCTTCCGACTGCCTGACCTCCGAGATCCTGATCAGGGCATTGCGCAATGCCATCGTGAGATGTAATACTTCCTTGAAGGATGCGATCCATACACCTTCCCGCTCACCGAAACATTCCATTCCCCGGGGATAAACCTGTGAAACAAGGATGGCCAGGTCGGCCTGTTCTTTCCTCATATCCGTTTTCAGCTTCTCCACCCACACATTTTGCCAGCCCTTCGTGCGCTTGCTTTCAAAAATGATTTTGCCACATTCCTCCGCCTTGGCATTCCTTACGGTGAGCACACAGTCGGCTCCTTTTCTCACTTCATCCACTGAGTCCTGGGGAAACGCTTCCTGTAACATTTTTTCAAGGGCCAGCTCCGCCACCTCACCCTGCAACTGCATAGATCCCTGTTCGGCCTTACGACGCATTTCTTCCGCCAGTTTTTTCTGGTCCTCGAGCTGTTTTTCCAGTTCTTTCAATTTGAGCTGGTATTCCTGGTCGCGGGTGGCCATTTTCTGCTCTTCCAGCTTGCGGAGCTCCAGGGAGAGCTTTTCTCTTTCTTCCTGCAGTCTTTTTTGTACGGTGAGGTCCAGCTCTTCCGTCCGCGTTTTAAGTTCCTGCTCCATCTTTAAAAACTCAAGTTCCTTCTGGCGAGACGATTTTAATTTCTCTTCTGCATCCCGTTTACTTTCTTCCAGCATTTTAAGCTTCACTTCAAAATCCCCGGCAATGGACCTCCGGAGGTTTTCTTCCATCGCCTGCGCCATCTTTTTCTTTTCCTCCTCAAGCCTTGCCTGGTACTCCTCGTTTTTTTTCTTTTGCCAGTCTGCCGCTTTCGAACGCAGCTCCTTTTCTACCTGGTCGCGAATGGCTTCCGTAGGTTCAAATACGGTTCCGCAGCTGGGGCATTTTATATCGTTGGACATTAGTTAGGCGTTTTGGTCAAATTTAAACGCATTATTTTTGAGATTCAAACCTGGCCTTGGCTACCATTGATCAACCTCACGTTGCCGTTGTGATCCTGAACTGGAATGGCAGGGATTTCCTCTCGGCATTCCTGCCATCCGTAATGGCCACGACCTATCGGAATATGGAGGTTGTGGTGGCCGACAATGGATCTACTGATGATTCACTGGCTTTTCTAAAAAATGCGTTCCCCTCTGTTCGGATCATTCAATTGGAAAGGAATTTTGGTTTTGCCGGCGGATATAACCGGGCCCTTCAACAGGTAAAAGCGGAGTATTTTGTTCTGTTGAATTCGGATGTGGAGGTCACTCCCGGCTGGCTGGAGCCTATGGTTCAATTGCTGGAAGGGGAGAAGGCGGTCGCTGCCTGCCAACCCAAGATCCTTTCCCAGTCGAAGAGAGACGAGTTCGAGTATGCCGGCGCAGCGGGGGGCTGGCTCGATCGTTATGGTTACCCATTTTCAAAGGGCAGGGTGTTCGATGTTTGCGAAAAGGATGAAGGGCAATACGATCAGCAGGAGCCTATTTTCTGGGCCAGCGGAGCCAGCCTGTTCATCAGGTCTGCCGTATTTTTCGAATGCGGGGGATTTGATGAATATTTCTTTGCGCACCAGGAAGAGATCGATCTGTGCTGGAGAATGCAATTGGCGGGATACAGGATCTTTTCCTGCCCGGCTTCGGTGGTTTACCACGTCGGCGGCGGCACCCTTCCCAGGGGGAGGTCTTTAAAAACCTATCTTAATTTCCGGAACAATCGCATTATGATGTCAAAAAATCTTCCCTGGCAGAAGAAGATCTGGCTGATGCCTGCGAGGAACTTACTGGATGGGGTCTCGGCGTGGAAAGGATTGCTTGGCGGCGATCCCGGATATTTTATTACTGTGATACGGGCACAGGTCGGGTTTTTAAAATGGTGGCTGTTTGAAAAAAAGAGGAGTGTCTTCCCCGTATCTAAGGAACGAAAGCCGGAGGGTGTTTTCCAGGGCAATATTGCGTGGCAGTATTTTGTAAAAAAGAAGCGGCGTTTTTCGGAAATAGTGGATAAATCTGCCTGATTTTCTGTGCCAAACCCTATTTTTGCAGCACTAAAAACCGACGAATGGATCAAAGTCACGAATACCAGGAGGAGCTGCAAAAGGTTCAGGACCGTGATTTCACACATAACTGGGTTTCCTCTTCCGGGTTTCTTTTCTACCTGCAGGTATTTTGCATTTTAGCTTTTGTGCTGGGAGGCTGCTATATGCTTTACACCAAAAAATATGACAGGATCGATGTACCGGTTCAGGAAAGCACCCTGTACAATCCCAAGTACAAGTAGTCGCTGCCGGATTTTTTTAGAAAAAGGTTTCAGCTTATTTTTGCGTCCCCTTTGGGGGCGGGTTCTTTAGTTCTTGCGGAAGTAGCTCATTTGGTAGAGCACGACCTTGCCAAGGTCGGGGTGGCC
>CAMLEM010000266.1 GCA_946479005.1 uncultured Chitinophagaceae bacterium
GTCACAGGATTCGGCCTATGCCGTAAAAGTGGAAACGGATGATAACATCGCCGGGCACATAGAAACCTATGAGGAAGGGGGTGTTTTATACATCGACATAGAAAAGAATTTCAACCCCAAGCCAAGCGATGCGATCAAAGTGCACGTGTCAGCACCGGTATTGAGAAAGATCACGGCCTCCGGTGCCTGCGACGTATTCAGCACGGAACGGCTGACCTATGCGGAAGGTTTTTCCATTAAACTGAGCGGGGCCAGCGATGGTGACCTGGACGTGAAAGCCCCGAAAGTGATAGCGAACCTCACCGGTGCGGGAAAACTGAAGCTGAAAGGAGAAACACGCGACCTGGAGATCAAAGGCACAGGAAGCTCAGATATCGAAGGATTTGAAATGATGGCCGAGAACGTAGCAGTCAAGATCACCGGGGCGGGCGATGCCGACGTATTTGCGAGTGTTAGCCTGGATGTGAATGTAACGGGTTCCGGTTCCGTAAAGTATAAAGGTTTTCCTTCAGTGAGCCAGAAGATCTCGGGAGCCGGTTCGATCAGGAAAGTACCCTGATCAGAGACTGATATACTTCACCGAGATATGGATGTCGCGATTCCTGCCCCGGTCATCCGTACAGGAGATCTTGACAGGACCTTCTTCCGGCAAAAAGAATTGCTTTTCCCCCGGGGGTGCGCTTTTGTAGAAACGGTTATTGATATACCAGTAAACCCGCGTCACATCATTTGCCGTACGGCAGATCAGCTGGAGAGGTTCGGGGTCTTTCCTGCTGATGAGATATTCTGATCCATTTACGGGGAAATTGATCTGCGGGGCATTTCCCCTGAATACAACCTCGCAATCGGGATTATGAGGGGGGATGGCTTCATAACTGATACGGTTATCCGAATACCAGGCCTGCATCTCGGGCTCCAATACCCGCATCCATTTCTTTTTATACCCGCTCCCAGGCATACAGCTTCTGCAAAAAGAGATGCTTTCATCAGCGCTTAACAGGACTTCCCGTGAATTTCCACAGGTTTTCGTGGTTGAGATTAGTGGGATAAAATAATCGGTGACCAGGGCCGTGCAATGAGAGCCTGGCAATAGCCCCGTTTCGCTGCAAACCTGCCTGACATCGCAGTCCTCCGGTTTGGAGAACCAGGACTCATCACTGTCGTAATCGATCGTATTGAACAAGCGGAATAAAAGCGGGGTGGCCACATTGGAACCACTGAGACCGGGTACTCCCACCCCGGAAAAATTTCCCACCCAAACACCAATGGTGTAATTCTTATTGTAACCAATGCTCCAGGCGTCCTTTCGGCCATAGCTGGTACCCGTTTTCCACGCGATCTTCGGCATCCGTTCGGTGGCTGTCCAGTTGACCGGGAAGTCAGGCCGGTGGACCTTTGTCAGGATCTCATTGATCATAAAACTGGAAGCAGGGCTGATGATAGGGATTTTTTTTCCGGCATTGTCGGCAGTGGTATAGGAAGGAGGAAAATAGTATCCCTCATTGGCAAAAACGGAAAACAGGCCGGTGAGCTCTTCCAGCCTTGTGCCGCATCCGCCCAATACCAGCGACAACCCCAGTTTTCTCCTGTCTTTACGGATCTGTGCAAAATCAGTTTCTGATAATTTCCCGATCATTTTCTCATTGCCGAGAGCCCGCAGCGCTTTCACGGCGGGAATGTTCAGGGAATGTTCAAGGGCATATTCAACGGACACATAGCCATTGAATTTATCGTCGTAATTCTCCGGCATATAACCGTCATAATTGACGGAAACATCCGTCATTACGGTTTTTGGCGTAAGGATCCCTTCATCGAAACAGATCGCGTAAAGAAGGGGCTTCAGCGTGCTGCCGGGCTGACGGATGGCTGCCGCTCCATTAACCTGTCCGCCGTCCGTGGTATCAAAGAAACCTGAAGATCCCACATAGCTCACCACGCGATGGGTCTTGTTATCGATCACCACAACGGCCGCGTTCCGGATCTGTTGCAGCCGTTGTATCCGTACGTAATCTGCAACAAGCTTTTCCGCTTTCGACTGCAGGTTCATATCCAGGTGGGTTTGGATATTGGCGGCTCCCGTTTTTTTCAGCTTGTATGAAAGATGGGGGGCCAGCCGCGGCACAGCGCCCCTGGAGGCAGTGACTGGTTCCTGCAGGGCGTCTTCGATCTCTTTTTCCGTAAAAACCTTTAAGCGGGCGAATTTTTTCAGCCAGAGATTCCTTTCCTCCACGATTCGATCGTTATGTCTTCCGGGTACCAGCACGGAAGGTTTATTGGGGATCACACTTAATGCAGTGATCTCGGCCAGGGAAAGATGGTCGGGCGCTTTTTTGAGATATAACAAAGCCGCAGCTTTCACACCTTCAATATTCCCGCCATAGGGCACGAGGTTGAGGTACATCTGGAGAATCTCTTTCTTGCTGTATTTGAGCTCCAGTTGGAAAGCGCGGAAAACTTCACGCATCTTGCTCCAGATGTTCCTGCGGCCGGGTTCCAGTGCCTTGGCCACCTGCATAGTGATGGTGCTGGCGCCGGAATTTCTCCTCTTCGAAAAAATATTATAAAAAACGGCGCGGCCGATCGCAAAAGGATTCACCCCGGGATGAGAATAGAAATGCCTGTCTTCCTTCGCCACGATGGCCTTTTGCAGAACCGGGGAGATCTCGTCCAGCTCGGTTTTCATTCTCCATTTCTGGTCACTGGTGAGAAACGCGTGAATCACTTCCCCATTCTTATCCCGGATCACCGTGGAATATTCGATCTTATCGGGAAGCGGAAAGATCCAGTTGAGAACGAAAAAGATCGCCACAAGAGAAAGCAGGCCGATGCCTGTTAATTTGAGAGAACGGCGAAGCAAGCGTTTTGAAAACCGGGGCTTCATTGCTTCTCAAAGATAGAGCGCTGCACAGTTCCGGTTGGCACTTAACAAATTTTTATCGCGCGGATTAGCCGGCCGTCCTTTCATCATTGTATCTTTTCATTCAAATTGGAAGATCCTTTATGGATTGTTCAGACCCGTCCCGGCCAACCCGCGACATTCCTCCCTAGCTGTACACCGGCTTTCCACAGCCCGCCTGAATTAATCGGCTTTAATACTTTTTTTTACAAAATTCATTTACCTTCTCACTCATAACTGCTAATCTACCTGTATGCGTATCAAACCTTATCTTTTTTCGTTCCTGCTGGGAGCGATTTTTTTTGCCTCCTGTCAAAGGAATGCGGTCACACTCTCTTATACTAATGCCAGGGGAGAAGTTCCCCAGTTGGGGAACCTCGTGTTTCGGTTTAACCAGCCGCTGGCCACCGATTCAATGCTCAATGCGTGGGATTCCACGGATTATGTGTCATTTGACCCCGCTATCCGTGGAAGATTCCGCTGGGAAAGTCCTGATGAACTGGTCTTTTCTCCTTCCGAACCCTTGCAGCCCGCCACGGAGTATAAAGCGAAACTGAAAAACGCTGTCCTGAAGTACAGCAAGTACAATACAGTGAAGAAAAGCGATAAGATCAGTTTTCATACGGCTCCGCTCACCCTGGAAGAAGCCCGGGTTGTCTGGATCGGAGAAAGCAGTTCCTCGGCCTATCCCCAACTTGATCTTTATTTCAATTATATCGTGGATCCGGAGGACTTAGGTTCAAAGCTGGACCTGGAAGTGGAAGGGAAGGATG
>CAMLEM010000267.1 GCA_946479005.1 uncultured Chitinophagaceae bacterium
GATCTCAGCGCGCAGGCAGGTACAGGTGAAGGTCACCCAGAAAACGCACGGGTACCGCGAAGCTTCATTGGTATTTTGATGATATTGATAGGGCCTGATCCGCCCTCCTGGCGGATTTGGCTGTATCAAAAACATCTATATATTTGTGAATTAACCAAAACAAGCTTTCTTAACTGCTAAAACCTAAAACTGTGGCGTACGAGAATAATGACAAGAAAATGGAGAGCATTTACAGTAAACGCATCCGTGCGGGAAAAAGAAGGACCTACTTCTTTGATGTAAGAGCTACCAAGGGAAATGATTACTACCTCACTATCACGGAAAGCCGTAAGCGCTTTGACGACAACGGCTACGACAGGCATAAAATCTTTTTGTACAAGGAAGATTTCAACAAATTCATCAAGGCACTCGGGGAAGCGGTTGATTACGTGAAGACCGACCTGATGCCTGATTTCGATTTCGATGCGTTCAACCACGATGAGCTGACCGAAGAAATGTCACAGAATGGCTCGGGAACCTATGAAGGAGCACCTGCACCCCAGGCTTCGGAAGAGGAAACGACCAATGTGGTTGAGAATCCCGGTACTTCCAGCACCGAAGAGGTGGATAAATGGTAGATAACCCGGCCGTCCCCTGGCTCTCAATTCCGTACCGGAACCATAATCGACAGGATTCCACAAATAGCAGATAATTAAATATTTAGCTAGGCGATTATTTTTTGTTAAATACTTTAAAAAATTTACCTTTCAGCCCGAAATTCCGAAGTGCCCCTTCGGGAGGGGTTCTAAATCAATCATTAAACAACCAATTATGCAACCAAAATTTACGCTTAAAAAGTTTACGTCTTTTTTGCGCAATGCTCTGGGGGTTCTTTGCATTGGGGTTGCCAGCGTAGCTAGCGCACAGACGGTCTCCACGGCCTCTGGCTCCAACTACCTCGGTAATCTTTCAATCAATAACACCAATCCCCTGACCGTGTCATTTGTGATCGAAAACACAACCGGTTCCGCGGTGGCCATTACAGATGTAAGCACAATGCTTGCGCCGTTTGGTGCAGTTGCGCTTGCCGGCGACCCGACCACGATCAAGATGTTCGCGAGCACCACTTCACTTTCCGGTGATTTTGACATTTCCACAGCGGCCTGGACACAGGTTGCGATAGGAAATACAGTGGTTCCCCCGGCACTGGCTACAGTGCCTGTGATCACTGGTGCCAACCATATTATTGCAGCGGGTACCCAGCAAAGGATCGTACTCGAGATTAGCAAGGGAATGAGGATCTCCGGCCCCTTCATTGGAGACCCGATGCCCACTCCCAATATTTTTTCAAACGGAGGTATCAACCTGAAAGTGGGTAACCACCAGATCGCCGGCCTCAACGTTGGCTGGGGCGGTGTTACGCCCACCGGTTCCGGAAATACCCCTGTATTCTTTGGCGGTTCCGTTACTCTGGTATCTACTGCGCCCTGCGCCGGTACACCAGCTCCCGGAAATACCATTGCTTCGGCTAACCCTGTTTGTCCCAGTTCTAACTTCACACTGTCTGCACAGAACGCTACTCCTGGATCAGGGGTAACATACCAGTGGCAGTCGTCTCCCGACGGATCGAGCTGGTCAAACATCGGTGGCGCCACAAACTCAAGTTACACGACCAGCCAGACCACAGCTACATATTACAGGGTATTGGTTACCTGCAGTGGTAATACCACACCAACTACCGGCTTACAGGTGACAATGGCTCCTGTGACCGCCTGTTACTGTACGGCAGCTGGAGGAACCTTTGAGAAGATCGGGCGTGTACAGTTCGGAACGATCGATAACACAAGTACGAACACGACCGGTTATATGGACTTCACAAATATTTCCACTAACGTGATCAAGGGTCAAACGCTTCCTATGACAGTTACCATTACGAATGCGTTTTCTGATGACCAGATCCTGGTATGGATCGATTTCAACCAGAATGGTAATTTCTCTGATCCCGGAGAACAGGTGTATGCCTCTCCAACAGGAGTAGGACCACACACAGGAAACATAACGATCCCCGCTACAGCAGCGACTGGCGCGACAAGGATGAGGATTCGTTTGCACGATACATTCTTCGGACCGAACTCCAGTCCCTGCGGACCGGCTCCATTTGGTGAAGTGGAAGATTATACAGTGAACATTCAGCCTTGCGTGACAGGTGCCATCACGGCGCATCCTGTGAGCACATCCGTACAATGCGCAGGTAATGCTTCATTCACCGTAGCTACGAGTGGTTCCATCACTACTTATGGATGGGAATACCGGGTGAACTCAGCTTCAGCCTGGCTGCCCGTTACCAATACAGGTGTATTCTCTAACTCCACTACCAACGTGCTGAACCTGACAAACGTTCCCAGCACGATGAGTGGCTGGCAGTTCCGCGCGCTGTATTCCGGCCCCTGTAACGGTGTGGACTTCTCCAACACGGCTACGCTGACCGTTACACCCCTGATAGCCACGGTATCCCCGGCATCAGCAACCATTTGTACGGGTACTGTACAGGCGTTGACGCTCACAAATGCTTCTTCTCCTGCAACCTCTACATTCAATGCTACCGGGCTCCCGATGGCTATTCCTGACGGAGACTTTACAGGAGTTGCGAAAACAATAGTTGCATCCGGTATCCCTGGAGGTGCCATCGTTACCAATGTTAGCCTCAGCTTTAATATGTCCCATACCTGGGTTGGGGATATTGTGATGAACCTGACTGCTCCCAATGGCCAAACACTTAACCTGATCGCTGCTCTCAACGGTGGCGCAGGTGATAATGGCACGGATAACTTTACGGGAACCGTGATCAGCTCGACCGGAACAACGCCTCTTAGCGGTGCACCTGCTCCGCGTACTGGTACCTTCGCGGCTGACCGTTTCACCGCAACGATTCCAACGATCGCTCCGACCACTACGAATCAATGGGCTCCGTTACTGGCCGGTGCACTGAACGGTAACTGGACAGTGTCTATCTGCGACATATTTGGTGCGGATGCCGGAACATTGACAAGTATGAGCCTGTCGATCACTTACGGTGCTCCTGCCGCTGGTATCTGGACAGGACCTGCAGGTACAATGTGGACGAACGCTGGCGCGACAATTCCTTACACAGGAACGCTGGCAAACCAGATCTTCGTTAACCCCACAGCGACCTCCACTTACCAGGTGGTATATTCTACACCAACACCTTGTACAAGTAACCCGACAAGTGTTACGGTTAACGTGGTTAATCCCATTTCTAACGTGGTGAATCCGTCGAATAAATCGGTGTGCGTTGGGGGTACTACCACTATGACCGCAAGTGCAACGGGCGGACCATTCACCTGGGTTTGGGAAGTAAGTACTGATGGTGGAGCAACCTGGAATACCGTTCCTGGTGCGACAACCGGTACACTTACCCTGAGCGATGTTACACAGGTGATGAATAACAACCTTTACAGGGTGAGGATCAACGCTGCACCTTGTGCTGGCGGACCAATCACCACTCCTGCGGCAACATGGACCGTTCTCCCGCTGCCCACTGTGACAACAAGTGCTACATCACTTGCGATCACTCCGGGACAGACAAGTACGCTGAGTGTTACTAGTACCCCGGCTCCTGGATCACCGGCTGGGCGCTGGGCTCGCGGCCTTACGACTGGGGGT
>CAMLEM010000268.1 GCA_946479005.1 uncultured Chitinophagaceae bacterium
CGTTAAACTGTACAGGCATCCCTCTTCCGAACTGGGAGCGAGGTTCCGACCCTGGCCCCTGGTACTGGTGCTGGTTCAATTGGTGCTTGGCATACTAACGGTGCTGAACAGCCTGGAGATCGTGCCCAATCAATGGGGGATCTTCGAATGGATGGCGGAGCTGCACCAGGTGGTTGCGATGCTGTTGCTGATCTCCCTGCTGAATATTTTGTACATCTACCGCCCGGGCCAGAATTTCCCGCAACGATCTTAACAGGGCAACGGCGCAACGAAGGGCGAGGCAGTTTTCAATGCATACCTTCTCCACCTCGAAACCCCTCCACCACTAACACAATATTGATTACTTTTAAGCATACTAGCACTCCCTTCTATGAAAGCCTGGTTGCGCGGTTTTTATCATTCCTTTCCCATCCAGCTTGTGTTTCTCCATTTGCGGAAATACCAGGTTCTGCTGGTTTTCTGGTTTGTCATGTTCAGCACGGTGAACGGGTCGTTTATGACCACTTTCGGGGCCGACTCGCTTTTCCTGGCCCCTGAATACCTGGGAAATGTAAATGCAATGAGCTTCGCGATAACAGGGGCCGCCCTGGCGATGTTCATTATGAGCTGGAACATCGCCACCTTCATTCTTTTCAGCAAGCATTTCCGTTTCCTTTCCGCAACCACCAATCCATTCCTGAAATATTGCATCAATAATTCAGTGATCCCGGGGGTTTTCCTGGTCTTTTATTTTATCAGGGCTTATCATTTCACTCATTTCAAGGAGTTGATCCCTAATTCGGAGATCGTGCTTCTATTCCTGGGCTTCGCGGCGGGCGTGATCTTCCTTTTCGCGATATCCTTCTTTTACTTTTTCAGCGCCGACAGGTCGATCCTGAGGAGAATGATGCCGGTTATTACCAATCCCAATTCATATATCACTCACCTGACCCCTGTAAAAGAGATCTACCACGGGGTGCCGCTGATGAAGGTGGAAAGCTATTTCGAAACGCCATTCAGGATACGGGCTGCAAGGAATGTATCGCATTATACCGATGATTTCGTGGAATCGATCTTTAAACGGCACCATTTCGCAGCCATCCTCTCGGTGTTTGCCGCTTTCGTGTTCCTCGTGATCATCGGGTTTCTCCTCGACAATGCATTCTTCCAATTACCTGCGGGAGCCAGCATCACGATCTTCTTTTCCATTTTGATCGGCGTGGCAGGCGCGATCACCTATTTCCTGCAAAGCTGGAGTATCCCATATCTCATCGGGCTGGTCCTCATCCTGAACTTTTTTTACCAGAACGACTGGATCGATCCCAGGAACAAGGCCTACGGGTTGAACTATGTGAACAAAAAAGAACGGCCTTCCTACAGCCGCGAAGGCCTGATGGCGATCTGTTCGCCCGAGAATGTCACGAAGGACTCTCTGAATATGGTGAGGGTGATGGAGAACTGGAAGAGAAAGCAAGAGAGCTCAAAACCCTGGCTGGTACTGATCAATACGAGTGGGGGCGGCCACCGGAGTGCCACTTTCACGATGAGCGTTTTGCAATACCTCGACAGCATCACCAACGGGACCATAATGGACAGGACCTTTCTTGTCAACGGCGCTTCGGGCGGTATGATCGGTGCCACCTATTTCCGCGAGCTGTTTCTCCAGAGAAAAAAAGGGATAAATATCAATCTCCAGGATAAAAAATACATTGACGATATAGCCGGTGATCTTTTGAATCCGCTTTTTTCCTCCTTCTTTGCCCGTGACCTTATTTCACCCGCACAAAAATTTTCGGTGGGGCCCTATCATTATGTGAAGGATCGCGGCTATGCCTTTGAGCAAAAGTTGGGCAAGAACACCCGTGGTTTTTTGAATAAACAGCTGAAGGATTATTCGGCCGATGAGAGTTCCGCCAATATCCCCCTGATCTTTTTTAATTCCGTGGTCACCCGCGACTCCAGGAAAATGATCATCAGCACCCAGCCTGTAAGCTTTATGATGCAGGCGCGCTACGATACCACGAAAATCCCGGTCGTAGATCCCGACGCCGTGGATTTTGTGAGGTTCTTTGAAAAGCAGGATCCCTACAATATCCGCATACTTACCGCGCTGCGGATGAATGCCACTTTCCCGATCGTGCTCCCCAATGTGTGGCTCCCTTCCGATCCCGTAGTGGATGTGATGGACGCGGGGCTGAGAGACAATTACGGCCAGGAGACCACATTGCGGTTCCTGACCTCTTTTGAAGACTGGATACGAAAGAATACGCGGGGTGTATTGTTATTGCAGATCAGGGACCGGCTTTCGGGAGGATGGGAAGCTCCTTATTTGTCAGACGATATCAGTGACCACGCCACCAAGCCTTTCCTGTTACTCCAGCACAACTGGTTTAAGATGATGGAATACTTTCAGAATGATATGCTGAATTATTACAGTTTTCAAACCGACATCCCCATTCATAAGATCGTGTTCCAGTATGCCACGGATAAGGATGAGAACAAAGCGGCTTTAAATTTTCACCTGACACGCCGCGAAGAAAAAGACATTATGTTCTCTGTCTATTCACCCTCCAATCAGGAAAGCTTTGAGCAGGCGATGGACCTGCTGAGCAGCCCGCTGCCGAAGAGGCCGGGAGGGTTTTGGGGTTTTTAAGTACAAATGTTCAATGCTCAATGTTCAAGTGGAGTCCCTGCTGACTTGATTTTTCCATGGACAATAAGCATTGAAAATTCTTCACCCCATCCTATAAAGCTTAAAACAATGTTTCACCACTTCGATGTTTATTTCTCCTGCCGTTTCGGCCGGGTCTCCATCTATGTGCATCGGCGCATTTTCGTGGTTAATGATCCGCAGTGAATCCGTTTGAAAATAGATCACCCCTTTTCGGTGCTCGACCAGGGCTGCCTGCTCGAGCTTGTTCACGCCTCGAACCTGGCGCAGGGTCTGCCAGAGGAGCCGGAGCTTGTTCTGCCCGGTGACGATCACAACGTCGAGGAGGCCATCGTCGAGACTGGCCTTTGGCGCTATGGTAAAATGATTACCGAACTGGTTGCTGTTGGCAACACTCACAAAGAAAGCATCTGTGTGGACCAGTTTCGGGCCGACGAGAATATCAAAATGGGAGCTTTTGGCGCGGAAGAAATTCTTAATTACCTGTCTTACGTAGGTGCCGAGACCGCGTCGGGGCTGGCCGGCAAAATCTTGGGCCACCCGGGCATCGAAGCCAAGTCCGCAGAGCATACAGCCAAATTTACCATTGACAGTAAAGGCGTCTGTGTACCTGGGACTGGCATCCCTGATTAGGGTGAATGATCTTGCTGGATCGCGGGGTCTGCGTGCAGCGAATGCAAGCCCATTACCGGATCCGCAGGGAATGATGCCGAAATTCAGGTCAGGATCCTTCAGTGACCCGATCACCTTGCTTACCGTACCGTCTCCCCCGATGATCACGACATCGGTGACAGCTTTTTCCTTTATGTAGGTTTGCAGGATACGATAGTCTCCGCTTTCGCTCGAACTTATGATATCAAATGGGATCCCTGCTTCGGTGCTTAACTTTTCGATCTTCGATCGCAGACCCATCCCTTTCCCCTTACCAGAGACCGGGTTAATGATATAAACAATGTAACGTGGCAACCGGGCAAAATTAATCAATCACCATTATCGCCCTTGTTCTTTCC
>CAMLEM010000269.1 GCA_946479005.1 uncultured Chitinophagaceae bacterium
CGATTATATGGGAGCCTTCGCCGTGACCATCAAGGGAGCGAAAAAATACATTGATCATTTCGCGGCGGATCACGATGATTATAATAAGATCCTGGTACAGGTGCTGGCCGACCGTTTCGTGGAAGCTTTCGCGGAATGTTTGCACGAGAAGGTTCGAAAGGAATACTGGGGCTATGCCGGCGATGAAGATCTCAGCAATGACCAGCTGATAAAGGAACAATACAAGGGCATTCGACCCGCCCCGGGTTATCCCGCCTGCCCGGAACACACGGAGAAATATAAACTTTTTGAACTGCTCAATGTCACGGCGAACATCGGCATCCAGCTCACAGACTCACTGGCTATGGATCCCCCCGCTTCGGTTTGTGGCTGGTATTTCGCACACCCCGGCAGCCACTACTTCGGGCTCGGCAAGATCGGGCGCGACCAGCTCGCGGATTACGCGGCCCGCAAAAATATGAGCATTGCTGAAGCAGAAAAATGGCTCGGGCCTGTGCTCGAATGATCTCTTTATTGACAGGGATTTTTGAAGCCCGGGGATTCCTGGTTATCCACCGGGATATTCGTTTGTGCCAGCCTTTGCGATCCCGTATTGGCCGGGCAGGCGATGGTTCCCACCGCATCATAGATCACCTGGCCTTTTGATTCGGGTACATAGATCTGCACCTTCGTTCTTGAATAGCCGCTGGGGAAGTAGCGAATGTAATAACCGTCAGGATGAAGGGACCACATCCCTCTTTTCACGTTGGGATGATCAACCCTGGCAATGCCGGCAAGCATCGCGAACTTTTCAAAATCCTCGTAGCTGTTGCTCCCGCTTTCCACGAGGCGGCGGATATTATTTTCCGCCTCAAGCACAGCCTTCGCCGCCGGGGGAAGATCTACCAGGCCCGCATTCATCGCTTCTCCGCCAATGGTTTCAACATATCCTCCGTTGAGCTTTACGATCTGGTCGGGCGTGAGCAGTTGGGTGGAGACCAATTTGATCCTTCCCGACAGGTTTTTGAATTTGGAACGGGCGATGATGGCCCATAAAAGTATTTGAACATCCTGCTGGCTGATCTCGGGATGCTTTGTGGCGTGATTTAAAAGGATGGCATTGACGATATCTTCCATTTTCCCCTCCGTAGGAGCGAACATATATCCGTCCCCGATGCTCGGGCCGTGCGTGCCTGCTTTCAGGCAATAGCTCATATTGGTCATTTCATAATAACCCGGGCAGAGCTTATAGCCGCCCTTATCGGTTTTCTCCATCTTATGCAGGGGGAGATAGGTCTTTTCATTTCCGAAGCTTTCGGGCAGGGATCCATCCATCTCCACATCATCATCGAAATTGGTGGTGATGGGGGAGGGTTTTTTGATGATGTCTTTCAGGGGGCTTTTCTCTCCCATCACTTTATTCTTGAGTCCCTTGAGCTGGGCAGAACCGGGCAGGGAGAGGGCAGCGAGGAGGAGAACGGAAAGTATAATTCTCATAATGCAGGATTTACAGCTAAGTTAATGAAGCAGGGATATTATTCAATGAAGTTTCAGGTATTACAATATTCCCAGATGCTCCAGGTCTTCCCGGAGTTGCACGGCATCACGGAAATGGATACACGTGATTCCCAGGGATTCAGCGGCCCTGATGTTTCGCAGGCTGTCGTCCACGAACACCGCCCGGGATGGTTCCAGCTCATAACGGTCAAGAAGACGCTCATAGAATTCCCGGAATGGTTTGCGGGTGCCCTCTTCCCCACTCACCATCCGCCCGTCGAACCAATGCAGGAAATCATGGCGCACGAGGGCGATCTCGAAAAGAGAAGAATTCCAGTTGGTAAGGGCATATAATTTCTGCCTGCCTTTTTCCTTTAACTCTTTTAGTATCTCCACCGATCCCGGTACCGGGTCGCGAAGCATTTCGGTCCAGCGGCCATAATAATCCCTGATGGCGTTCTCCCATTCGGGGAATTCCCTGATCTTTTCGAGGGTGCCTTCCACGATCGACCTTCCTTCATCCTGTATTTCGTTCCAGTCGGCGGTGCAGATATTTTCAAAGAAGAACGCGCGTTTTTCTTCCGAAGGGAAATAGTGTTCATCGAAAACGAACCGGGGATCCCATTGGATCAGTACGTTGCCGAGGTCGTAAATGATAGCGTCGAAGCTTTTCATTTCATTTCAAAATTAATCAGGATTTGGGGCAAAGAAGCGCAAAGGACGCAATGTTGAAAACAGCCGGACGCGGCGACGCTGCGTCGCCGCGTCCGGCTGTTGGCTGTTCCATGGCTGTTTTCCCCTCGCCTACTTCCTATACTTCTTTAGCAACTTGATCTCCTCCGCCGTAGCCGGGGAAAACCGGATCGCAGCCCCACCACCGGCAGCCAGTTTCAGGCTGAGATTGGTTTTCCTGTCAACGATGAAACTTTCAATGACGTAAGCTTCTGGATTCTCTTTCCAGTGCGCATCATTCGCATCGCGGTAGAGCGTGGCCTTATACTTCTTATTGGCATCCAGGAAATCCGTTACGATCTCAAAATTCCTTTTTTCCTCATCCGTCGTGGCTCCCAGGAACCAGTCTTCCCTTCCCTTTGCTTTCCGCGCCACGATCACATAATCGCCAGGTTCGGCCAGCAGGTAACGCGAATCATCCCAGTCAACCGCCACATCCTTGATGAATTGAAAAGCGTCGAGGCGGGACTCATAATTCTCCGGCAGATCAGCAGCCATCTGCAACGGGCTGAAGAAAGTAACATAGAGGGCGAGCTGTTTGCAAAGCGTGGTGTGCACCTGCTCTTTTTTATTGGGATCAAACTGGTTTAGTTTGATCCGGAAAATGCCTGGTGTGTAATCCATCGGTCCTCCCATCAGCCTCGTAAAAGGCAATATGGTTTCGTGTTCGGGTGCATTTCCGCCACTCCAGGCATTGAACTCATTGCCCCTTGCTGCTTCGCAGGCGAGATAGTTGGGGTAGGTGCGGTGCAAACCGGTGGGACGAACAGGTTCGTGTGCATCCACCATTATCTTATAATCCGCTGTTTTCTCCAATACCCGCTGATAATGTTTTACCATCCATTGGCCATCGTGATGCTCTCCGCGGGGGATGATCCGTCCTACATAACCGGTCTTTACCGTTTCATAGCCGAACCTTTTCATAAAGCGGTAAGCCGTATCCATCCAGCGTTCGTAGTTCGTCACGGATGCAGAGGTTTCGTGGTGCATAATGAGCTTTACGTTCTTCGACGCGGCATACTCCTGCAATCCCTTCACATCGAAATCAGGATAGGGCGTCACGAAATCGAACACATCTTCCTTCCATTGCCCGAACCAGTCTTCCCAGCCCTGGTTCCAGCCTTCTACCAGCACGCCATCAAAGCCGTGCTTCGAAGCAAAATCAATATACTTTTTTACATTCTCCGTGGTAGCCCCATGTCTCCCGTGCGGAACCAGTTTCGATCCCGACTGCGTAGCCCCGTAATCCCAGGAGGATCTTCCCACGTGCAGTTCCCACCACACTCCCACCATTTTCTGCGGGCGGATCCAGGAGGTTTCCGTGATGCGGCTGGGCTCATTGAGGTTGAGGATCATTTTTGAAGCCAGGATCTTCCGCGCATCCGCTGATACGATGACCGTTCTCCAGGGAGTGGAGAAATCCGCCTGCAAATAGGCCTTGTTACCCAT
>CAMLEM010000270.1 GCA_946479005.1 uncultured Chitinophagaceae bacterium
TTCTGTGCTCCAACTGTATTGGATCTTTTGAAAATCTTCCGTGACAAAGCCTTCCCGGGCAAGGAGGAGCTGCAATTCTTCCCGGAGATAATGTTTGGTTGGCACGCTGTCGATCTCGGCATTTCCCTGGCGGATGTTATTCCATTTCTGGATCGCGGCAGGGCCGCTCAACTTCTCATTGAACACATCACTGTCGATGTTGAACTGGTTGGCGATGATCGTGGTGAGCATATAGGATTCCAGGGAAGGGATCACCAGGATGATGCGTCCTCCTTTCTTCACACAGGAGGAAAGGGATCCGAAAAAAACTTCCCGGTCCTTTTTTGAACTGGTGAGGATGGCATTGATGCAGATCGCGAAATCGCATTTCGGTACACGCGTCTTCTTCCCCGACATATCCACCCGCATATACTCTACATTCTTCAGGTTGGAATGCACGTCACGGGCAATGGCTATATTCTTGGCGGAGATATCGATCGCGTAAACTTTCTTGAAAAGAGGGGAGAGAACCGGCAGCCAGTTTCCAATGGCACATCCGATGTCGATCACGGTCTTATTCCTGGAAGAATATTTCCTGATCGCGGCGCGGATGATCCCTTTTTTGTCATTATGGAGCACATCAAATATCTCTTCTCCATAAGTGGGGGCGATCTTTTCCCAGTATTTACGATCCATTGCGATCCGTTTAAAGATTATTTTTTCTTTTTAGCGGCGGTTTTTTTTGCGGGCGCTTTCTTCGTGGCTGTTTTCCGGGCCGTTTTTTTGGCAGCGGTCTTCCTTTCTTTTTTTGTAAAAGCCCCGGGGATCTCGGCTTCGATCATTTTTTTTACCTCGTCGAGCGTGAAAGCTGCGGCTTCTTCCGCACTGTACTTCGAGTCGTCGGCCTTCCTGGGGATCTTCACCATTTTCTTACCCCAGCGCAAAAAGGGTCCCCACCTGCCATTTTCTATAGCCAGCTTTTCATCAGGCCAGCGCTGTATGTAACGGTTGGATTCTTTTTCCACCTTCGCTGCAATGAGCTCGTCCATCTCGGCCTGGCTGAGCTGATCGAAATTATAACGCTTTGGCACATTAATGAACATTCCGTCCCATTTGATGAAGGGGCCAAACCTCCCCTTGCCCTTGGTGATCGGTTTGTCCTGGTAAGTGCCCACAGGCGCATCCGCTTTTTGCTTTTCCCTGATGAGCCCGATGGCTTTTTCTACCGTTACAGAAGCAGGATCGGTACCCCTTGGAATGGAAACATATTCCTCGCCCCATTTTACATAAGGTCCAAACCGGCCAATGCCTACAGAAATATCCTTTCCCTCGTACTGGCCCATCGTTCCCTGCATTTTAAAGAGGTCCATCGCTTCCTCGTAAGTGATGGTCTCAATGCTCTGCCCCGTGGGGATCTTGGCAAACCTGGGTTTTTCCTCGTCATCAGCCACGCCGATCTGTATCATCGGGCCATATCTTCCCATTCGGGCCACAACGGGCTTCCCGCTTTCAGGATCGGTGCCCAGCTCTCTTTCTCCCTTAATCCTTTCAGCAGTCTCGATGGTTTTGTCCACATCTTTTTTGAAAGGACTGTAGAAATCATCGATCATTTTATTCCACTTCATCTTTCCCTCCGCCACTTCATCAAACTCCTCCTCGATCCGGGCTGTGAAACTGTAATCCATAATATCATCAAAGTACTGGATGAGGAAGTCGGTGACCACCAGGCCAAGATCCGTGGGGAAGAGTTTGGATTTTTCCGCGCCCGTATTCTCATTGTCCAGCCGCTTGCTCACCTTATCGTCTTTGAGCACATATACACTGAAATACCTGATGACCCCTTCCTTGTCACGTTTCTCCACATAACCTCTCTTCAATACAGTGGAAATGGTAGGTGCATAAGTGGAAGGCCTGCCAATGCCAAGCTCTTCGAGTTTTTTCACCAGCGAAGCTTCCGTATAGCGGGGGAGCGGGCGGGAAAATCTTTCCGTTGCTTTAAGCTCTTTCAGGGGCAATTGCTGACCGGGTGCCAGGGGAGGGAGCATCCCTTCCTGTGCCGACTCCTCGAGTTCATCTTCATCCTTATCCTCCCGGTAAACTTTCAGGAAACCTTCAAACTTCAACACCTCACCGGTAGCTGTCAGCTCTTCATTATTCGTGGAGATGCTGATTTTTGCCGTGGTCTTTTCCAGCTCGGCATCGGCCATCTGGCAGGCCATCGTCCTTTTCCAGATCAGCTCGTAAAGACGGGCCCACTCCGGTTCAGGAACGCTGGCATTGCTCATATAGGTCGGGCGGATCGCTTCGTGCGCTTCCTGTGCCGACTGGTTCTTATTCTTGTATTTTCTGAATTGATGGTACTCTTCACCATACATCGATTTCACGGTGTTCGTGATGTCTCCCAGCGCGGAGTTGCTGAGGTTCACGCTATCGGTTCTCATATAAGTGATGTAACCATTCTCGTAAAGCTTTTGCGCGATCAGCATCGTACGCGAAACTCCATACCCGAGCTTTCGTGAAGCTTCCTGCTGGAGCGTGGAGGTGGTAAAAGGAGGAGCAGGAGATCTCTTTCCGGGCTTCACCTGCACATCGGTGACAGTATATTTTGCCCCACGGCAGGATTCCAGGAAGGCAGACGCATCTTCTTCAGAACTCTGTTTTTTTCCTTCGGCGCTGAACACGACCGGCCTGCCTGAAAGGTCGTTAGCGGTGAAAAGCCCCTCGATCTTAAAGCTGCTTACGGGCACGAAGGCATTGATCTCCCTTTCTCTTTCCACGATAAGCCGCACGGCCACACTCTGCACCCTGCCTGCACTCAGGTTATTGCGCATGCTCATCTTGCGCCAGAGCACAGGGCTCAGTTCAAACCCGACAATACGATCCAGTATCCGCCGCGCCTGTTGCGCCATCACAAGGTTCATATCGAGGTGCCTTGGATTTTCAACGGCCTCTTTGATGGCGGGCTTTGTGATCTCGTGGAACACGATCCGCTTAGTGGTTTTGGGATCAAGGCCCAGGACTTCACAAAGATGCCAGCTGATCGCTTCTCCTTCCCGGTCCTCATCCGTGGCCAGCCAAACTTCTTTCGACTTGCCGGCCAGTGATTTTAATTCCTTCACCACTTTCTCCTTTTCGGGAGGAACGATATAGCTGGGCTTGAAATTCTTTTCCACGTTGATTCCCATCCCCGCTTTCTCCAGGTCACGAATATGCCCGAAACAACTCTTCACCTGGAAATCACTTCCCAGGATCTTCTCGATCGTTTTCGCTTTCGCCGGGCTCTCTACTATCAATAAATTCTTCGCCATAAATGATCTCCTCTGATATAAACAATCCGCCTTCACGACTTTACCGCCCGGAAAAAACGGGGGCGGTGAAGCTGCGGCGGACGATGCAAATTAGAGCAAGAATAATAAATTTTGAAGAAACGCTTTTTCCGGGCTCCTGCCCGTGAGAAAGAAAATGAGATCTCACCAATGAATTTCGCAGTTTCAAAGAGGGTACACACGGATCACCCGCTCTACGATTTTTTCCGCCCAGCGCCGGTATTCCCTGCCCGATGGATGAAGACCATCAGAGGTAAGAAGTGAAACATCCTTTGCCGCCTCCCGGGTCCAGGGTGTAATGTCAACATAATATATATGGTGTTTCTCCGCCACTGCTTTAT
>CAMLEM010000271.1 GCA_946479005.1 uncultured Chitinophagaceae bacterium
TTATGTTCAGGAGATTCTCTGCTTCATTTTTCGAAGGGGCGGTAATGCGGACCAGCTCGGCACCGGCTTCAATACAACGGATGCTTTGCTCCACCGTCGCCTTTGTATCCATCGTGTCGGTGGTGGTCATCGTTTGTACCCGGATCGGCTGGAAATTTCCGAGCACCAGCTCACCGATACGCACTTCACGGGTGGCCTGCCTCCTGTAATTCACGAGTGACTCTGCATAAAATTGCATCTGCAAATTTAATGAAGAACGGACAGCCGGGTTTTACCAATCTTTGCCGCTGCCGCCGCCCGAGCGGGCTTTTTCTTTCTGCAAACGTTCCTGCACCTCTCTTTCTTTCTGTGCCAGCAAACGGAGGCGCTGTTCGGCTTCTTTCTGGTTCAGTTTCGACTGGTTCTGTTTCTGCTGCTGGTTCTTGTTTTGCTTCTGGTCGTCTTCCTTTTGCTTCGGCGGCTGTTTTCTTTTCAGTTCCAATAAGGCTTTCTGAAGGTTTTCCCTGGCCTGCTGATCATCGGGATCCTGGCGAAGGGCATCCTTGTAAGATTCGATGCTTTCCTCCAGGTTCTTCTGTGCACTCAGGATAACGCCTTTATTATAATATGACTTCGCCTTCATTACCCGGTCACCCGTAGTGGCTGCAAGCTCGGTGAACTTTTGGGAGGCTTCCACCTGGAGCCCGGCCTTATATAGGGCATTGGCGTGGTTGAACTTCGCGGTTTCATTACCAGGCTCAAGCTGCAGGGCTTTGACGTATTCGGCCACCGCCTGTTCATACTTCTGTGCTGCATAATATTGGTTTCCCCTGGCGATAATGTCATTTACATTCTCCTGGGCCAGGGCGCTCAACGGGGACAACAATAATATGATCCAAAGTCTTTTCATTTTTTTCTCCATTCCGGGATAAACTCTTCAATGAGCAGGAACAGCAGCATCAGTGCCGCGAACCACATATAATAGGTGGTGAAGTTCATTCTCGACATATCGGCAAAAGCAGTTCTTTCAATATTTGCCAGCTGTGCCTGGATCGCAGTCACCGCATCTTCCGTGCCCTCAAGCTTCACATAGGCCCCATTGGTGGATTCGGCGAGTTCCCTCAACATCGTTTCATTCAGCATAGACACTACGGGCATTCCTGATTCATCCTTTTTCAATCCCCCCGTAACCGGATCGGGTATGGTGGATCCCTGGGGTGAACCCAACCCAACGGTATTGATCATCACACCCTGGTCGGCAAGCTCGCGTGCAGTGGAAAGCGCCCCCTCATCGTGGTCCTCCCCATCCGAGATCAGTATGATCGTTTTGAAACGGGCTTCTTTTTCATTGAAAGCGTTCATTGACATTTCCAGGGCTTCCCCGATCACGGTTCCCTGCTGCGGTACAGATGCCGTAGAGGAAGACGAAACAAACATCGCGGCTGCTCCGTGATCAATGGTAAGCGGCATTTGCAGATAGGCCTTGCCGGCGAAAAGCACCAGTGCCATCCGGTCGTCCGGCATTGCCTCCATCAGTTTCCGGATGAACTGTTTGGCTCTTTCCAGCCTGTTGGGCGGCAGGTCTTCTGCCAGCATACTGCGGCTAACATCCAGTGCGATAGCCACATCGATCCCCTTGCGGCTTTCTTCCGTATCTGCACCGGGCTTCCTGGGATTCATCGCGGCGATGATGCCGGCGGCAAAGGCGAGGAACAGAAGTAGATACTTTAACAAATGAAGGCGCGAAGAAAAACCCTTCGTGAGCAGATCCACCAGGCGGCGGTCGCCCATTTTCCTTTTGACGGCCCGTTTCCACCCTAGATATAATGCGAAGAAAAGGAGGAGTAAAACGAGGAACCCGCCAATGAGAATAAGGTCCTTATTTTGAAATTGGAACATTCCGCGTGCTAAGAACAAGAAAGGTACCAGATTCAGAGATTATCGAACTGTTCAACCACCCGGTCGATCTTATCATCGTAGTTCTGCGTGGGCTGAGCTTCGGATCTTACTTTCTTCCGGCTCATCGCAAGGAACACTACGATGCCCAATATCAAAACAACCGAAAATATGATGATCTCGTTCATTTTACATTTTTCCTTCAAAGAAGCCCAGGTAGGCCAGGATATCCTTTAACATTTTCTTTCTCACGTTCACCATATCAAAGTTCGGGTCTGCCGATTCGATATTCAAAACGAAAAAGTATGGATGGTTATTCTCTTCCACCCAGCCAACTACCCAGCCAATGTGATTGCGGTTCTCCCTCCGTCCCCAGCCCGTTTTATAACCCAGCCGGTAATTGCTGTTGTTCTCCCAGAGCATCGCTTTCTTGACCGTTTCCTGGTAAGCCTTGAAAAAGGGGAGCTGGTCGAAGTAAAGCATCTTTACCATCCCAAGTTGTTCATCAGGTTTGACCTTTAGCGAATTGTCGATCCAGAAAGAATCTATGGTAGTGGTGATCCTTTGCGTACCATATTTCATTGAATCCAGGTATCGCTGCATATCCGCGATGCCGATCCTCCGGGCGATCTCCTGGTAATAATAAAGCGAAGAATAGCGGAAAGCACGGTACATCGACAGGTCCTGGTTCCATTCCGGTATCCATCGTTCCACCCCATCCCATTTAACGATCATACTGTCATTTACGATCTTCCCGGTTTGAAGGCCGATCAGGGAGTTGACGATCTTAAAGGTGGATGCGGGTTGGTAGGCACTGTCACGAAAACGGCTGAGGTTATGGACCGTGAATTCACCCGTACCATTGTCCATCAGGGCAAAACACCCCTGCACCTTGTTTTCGACAAAGAATTTCTCAAGCCCTTTATCGACAGTAACATTATTGCCGGAACAGGAATATAAAGAGACGAGAATGAACAGGGGAAGAAGACGGAACATCTACTGAATTTTGTGCAAAGGTATGATACCCTGCACAAGATCAGAGGTAGATCCCATTCTTCAGCCTTACGTGCTTATTTCCCTGGCAATCCCTTTTGGTTGCGGCACAGGATGAAAGAAGAAAAGCCGCCAGTGCTCCGGTGAGCACGAAAAGAAAAATACGTTTCATTGAGTAACGATTAAAGTCAACTAATTAATTAAGGAAATTCCAAAGGAATTGGCGGGTAGATATCAGATCATCGTAGTGAGAACGAAAGTAATATCAGGATATTGTTTTTCATAACTTTCAGGGAGTTTTTTGTAAAATTTGATCTTTGCTCTTCACGTAATTCTACGATTTATGAATAAACTCCTTTGTATCCTAATGGTTTCCGCGCTCTTCGCCTGCAATCAAACAAAGCAAACCGAAACCGCTGATGCGACTGCCGACAGCCTCTCTAAAAAGGAAACGGAAGCAACGGTTACAACTACAAATACCGTAGATGCGGATGCACTGGCCAAAATGGCCCCGCTTACGGAGCAGGAAATGCGGGACCTTTTACCCAGGCAACTGATGGGCGCTGCGATCACAGATGAGGATGTGAATGGCTCCATCGGTACGCTTACCGCGATCGGGGAATATACCATCAATGATTCCACCCTGCTGGAACTCATCATCGTGGACTGTGCGGGTCCCGGCGGCTCGGGTGCCTACAACTCGCAATACCTCTCCATGCTTGGCGTTGACGAGGAAGATGAAGACGAATATACCCGCACGATCGATTTCCGGGGA
>CAMLEM010000272.1 GCA_946479005.1 uncultured Chitinophagaceae bacterium
AGCGCCGCTACCAGCGCAGTCATCAGTACAGGTACGAGCCTTTCCTGCGAACCCCTGATGATCATCCGGTCGTTGAATGTTTCGTTCTCGTGCTCCACCAGGTGGATGTAATGTGAGATCATCATGATCCCGTTTCTCGAAGCTATCCCGGTTAAGGTGATAAACCCAACGAGTGTCGCTATTGAGAAGACACCCCCGGTTAATATTACAGCGATCACACTGCCGATCAACGCCAGGGGAATATTGAGCATGATCTGCGCGGTAAGGACCCAGGACCGGAAATGACTATATAACACCAGGAAAATTCCCACTAAGGCAAAAACTGCCAACAGGAGGATCAGCTTCGATGCCGACTGCTGGCTTTCAAACTGGCCGCCCCATTCAACATAATATCCCTGGGGAAGCCGGATATTGCTTTTCACTGCTTCCTGCATCTCTTTTACAGTGCTTCCCAGGTCCCGGCCCTGTACGTTCGCCGACACGACAATTCTCCTCTGTGTATTCTCGTGGTTGATCTGGTTGATACTGTTTTCCAGTTCAACCGTGGCAACCTGGTGTAAGGGGATCAGGCCCCCATCTGAAGAAGCGATCGGCGTATTCCTGATGGCCTCAACATTGGAACGAACAGAATCCGCGATCCGCACCACGAGATCGAAACTTTGCTGGTCCTGGATCACCTTACCGGCGAACCGACCCTGGTAAAGGGTTTCCAGTTCTTCTGCCACTTCACCCACCTGCAACCCATATTGCAGCACTTTCTGCCTGTCGAGGCGGATCATCAACTGCGGGATCATCACCTGGCTTTCCACCTGGGCATCCACTACACCGTCGACCCCGGAAATGATCCCGTGAACCTCGTTCGCGGCTGAACGTAATGCGATCAGGTCGTTACCAAATATTTTTATCGCTACCTGCGCCCTCACACCGGAAAGCAGGTGATCAAGGCGGTGAGAGATGGGCTGACCTATGTTAATGCTCACCCCTTTCATCAGGTCCAGGTTGTGGCGGATTTCCTCGAGCACAGCCTCCCGGTCGCGGGCGCCTTTTCCGCTTTTCAGTGCCACGTCGATCTCTGAATAACTGGGAGGCTCCGCGTGTTCGTCAAGTTCCGCCCGCCCGGTTCTACGTGATGTGAGCGCCACGCCATCCACTTTCAATATCTGGTTTTCGGCCACCGTTCCGATTTTGTTCGATTCTTCGAGGGAAGTGCCGGCTGGCGCGACAACCGTAACGGTAAAGCTGCCCTCATTAAAAGGTGGTAAAAATTCGGAACCGAAAAAAGGAACCATCGAAAAAGACCCGACGATCAAAAGAATACTGCCAACGATCACACCCCGGGTCCTTTTCAGACCCCAATTCAAAATTTTTAGGTCCTGCTTTTTTAACCATCTCACCAGGGGACTGTCGTGTTCCATAGGCATACTTTCCCCGGCCGGCAGGCTTTCCATCGATTGAACCGCGGAGCGTTCCTTACCCCTTTTGCTCCAAAAATTCAGGTTAATATGCTTCAGATCCTTTGGCCTCCCCAACAGGTAACTGCAAAGGGCAGGTGTGACGGTCAAAGAAACTATGAGAGAAGCAATAATGGAAGTAATATAAGCGATCCCCAGTGGTGCAAAGATCCTTCCCTCGATGCCCTGCAGGTAGAACAATGGGATAAATACCAGTACCACGATCACAGTAGCGTACACGATTGAATTGCGTACCTCGCTGCTGGCTTCATAAACCACCTTTAATAATGGTCTTTGCTTTTCTTTCGGCAAGGCCCAGTTCTCTTTCAACCGCCTGTAAACATTCTCCACATCTACGATCGCATCATCAACCAGTTCTCCAATGGCGATTGCCAGCCCTCCCAGCGTGAGTGTATTGATGGAAATATCAAAGATCCTGAAAACAATGGCTGTAATGATCAGCGAAAGAGGAATGGCGGTGAGGGTGATGATGGTCGTACGAAAGTTCAACAGGAACAGGAACAAAATGATCACCACCAGTATAAATCCGTCCCGCAACGCGTGCTCCACATTCGTAAGGGAATTCACTATGAAATTCTTCTGCTGGAATACATCCGTGTGAACCTGTATGTCTCCTGGAAGAGAGGCCTGTATCTCGTCAACGACTGCCAGGATCTCATCGGTTAGCCTGACCGTATTGGCTGTCGGTTGCTTTTCAATGCTTAAGATAACCGCAGGCTTACCATTAAAAGAACCATCTCCCCGTTTAATTCCTGCGCCCAGTTTTACGTCGGCCACGTGGTTTAAGGTTACCGCTGTACCATCATTCGCCCTAATGACAGTATTGCCAATGTCCCGGATATCGGTTGTACGGGCAATGTTGCGAATGAGAACTTCCGAACCTGAAAGATTTACAAAGCCCCCCGTGGTATTCTGATTCGTTAACTGCAATGCCTTATCCACATCTTCAATTGAAACATTGAACTGCCGCATTTTCGCCGGCGAAACCAATACCTGGTACTGCATCCTTTCTCCCCCGATCGGGATCACCTGGGAAACACCTTTCACGCTCATCAGCCGCCTGCGAAAAGTAAAATCAGCCAGGGTGCGCAGGTCCATCGCAGAAGTGGTATCACTTGTTATTGCCACCAGCATGATCTGGCCCATAATTGAACTGATGGGGCCTAATTGCGGGGTGATCCCTTCCGGCATTTCAACAGTTTGCAGTTTCTCCGCGGTTAGCTGCCGGGCCCGGTACACATCCGTGTCCCAGTTAAACTCAACGAATACCATCCCTAACCCGGGGGAAGAAACAGAGCGAACTACTTCCACACCCGGCGCCCCATTCAGGGCTGTTTCCACCGGAAGGATCGCCTGGCTTTCCACTTCTTCAGGCGCCATTCCCCCTGCTTCGAGAAAAATGGTTACCCTCGGACGGTTGAGATCCGGTAACACATCCACGGGAAGGTTCACAAGCGTTACCACGCCATAAGCCATGATCAGTGCGCCAAAGGCTACGACGAACAACCTGTTCTTTAATGAAAACTGTATGAGTCTGTTCAGCATAAGGTTCCTTATTACTTGCCGCCCGTATGATGGTTGGTGTGCGCCTCATTGGCCTTTTTAATATCATCTGCAGTTCCTTCCTTTACGTTCAGTGTAAAATCAATGGTATGTAATGTCCCTTCCGCGTTGAACTGGGCCCAGCCGCGATATGTGCCCGGCTTCGTAAAAGTGGTATGCAGATCAAACTGCCCCTTGTCAACACCCGGGTGAACGTGCAGGTATTCCTTTTCGCCCAGGCTGATCAAAACAAAATGCGCTTTTGCGCCCAGGTAATTCTCCAGGCTGTTCGCGTCAATTTCCTTCCCATCCTTCTTTACCACGCCCGAAATGTGCATTAAGGCACCGGTCACGAGTTGGCCTCCGGTGGGTCTTAATTCAAAAGAATATTTGCCGGAATTCCCGGAGAGTTTTTCTTCTTTAAAAGTTTTGGATGCAGGAGCCGTGCCGGTGACGTCAATGTCCACCTTGTCCACCACGTGACTTCCCCCTGTGGGTTTGTAATCCGCAAATGCCTTGTACTTGCCCGGGGCGGGGAACCTGGCCTGCACAGTGTAAGAACCGTCGGCCTGGTATTCCGGGTGAATATGATCGAACCAGGAAAGATCATCGCTCACGAGGA
>CAMLEM010000273.1 GCA_946479005.1 uncultured Chitinophagaceae bacterium
GGATTGATGGAAATAAAGAATGGATTAAAAGGCGGTGATGTGATCATCACGGAAGGATACCAGACAGTGTATGACGGCCAGCTGGTGACCACTTCCCTATTATAAGACAAAGACAACCATCCCAAGATGAAAGTATTTGAAGGCATTCAGGCAAAATTCAAGGAGTTCAAACCAACCAGCTGGGCCATTGATAACCGCACCGCGGTGTATATCATCGCTGTGCTGATCTCGGTCTTCGGGTTTATGAAATTCACGAATCTCCCGAAGGAACAGTTTCCCGACATCGTGGTGCCAACGATCTCCGTGACGACGGTCTATGTTGGAAATTCCCCCACCGATATCGAGAACCTTGTTACCCGCCCGATAGAAAAACAACTCAAAGGGATCAGCGGTGCCAAGGTAAAAAAGATACAGAGCACTTCCCAGGCGGATTACAGCCTGATCGTGGTGGAGTTTGATACCGATGTGAAAACTGAGATCGCGAAGCAAAAAGTGAAGGACGCGATAGACAAAGCGAAAACGGATCTTCCCACCGACCTTACTTCCCAACCGGATGTGCAGGAGTTCGCTTTCAGCGAAATGCCGATAATGTACGTGAATGTGAGCGGTGATTACGAGGGGATCAAGCTGAAGCAATATGCCGACAAGATGCAGGACCGTTTCGAAGAGCTTAGCGAGATCACGAGGGCTGAGATCGTGGGCGCTCCTGAAAGAGAGATCCAGGTGAATGTGGACCCCCTGAAGATGACGGCGGCCCGCGTAAGCTTTATGGATATCGAGAATGCCATTTCAAGGGAGAACCACGACATCACAGGGGGACTGATAGAAGTGGGGAATATGAAGCGTACGCTGAAAGTGAAGGGGCAGTTCAAGACCGTGGAAGACCTGAAGAGCATTGTAGTGCAAAGCAGCTCGCAGGGTGCTTCGGTCTATCTCCGTGATATCGCCGAACTGAAGGATACGATCAAGGAACGCGACAGCTATGCGCGCCTCGATGGAAAGAATGTGGTGACGCTGAACATCATCAAACGCGCGGGGGAGAACCTGATCTCCACTTCCGATAAGATCAAGGCAGTGGTTGCGGAAATGCAGGCGAATGAGGAATTACCCCGTGATCTGAGGGTCGAATTCACCGGCGACCAAAGCAAGCAGACCCGTACTTCCTTCAATGAGCTGATCAACACCATCATCATCGGGTTCATCCTGGTATTGCTGATCCTGATGTTCTTTATGGGTGTGACGAATGCCTTCTTCGTGGCGCTGAGCGTGCCGTTGAGCGTGTTCGTGGCATTTATCTTTTTGCCGATAGCAGACAGCATCATTGGCACCAGCGTGACCCTGAACTTCATTGTTCTCTTCGCGCTGCTGTTCGGATTGGGGATCATCGTGGATGATGCCATCGTGGTGATCGAGAATACGCACCGTATTTACAATAATGGTAAGGTGCCCATTGTGCGAAGCGCCAAGGAAGCGGCGGGAGAGGTTTTCATTCCTGTGCTGGCGGGAACGGCCACCACCCTGGCGCCGTTCTTCCCGTTGTTGTTCTGGAAAGGCCTGATCGGGAAATTTATGATCTACCTGCCCACGGTGCTGATCCTGACCCTTGCCGCATCGCTGATCGTTGCCTTTTTCTTTAACCCGGTATTCGCGGTGAGCTTTATGAGGCCCGAAGGAAAGGAATATGAGAAACCGAAGAAGGCCGTATTCCGCAGCAAATGGTTCTATGTGATGATCATTGGCGGATTGCTTGCCCACCTGGGCAGTATGCCGGGTGTTGGAAATTTCCTCCTGGTAATGGCCGCGCTGATGGTCTTTTATTCTTATGTTTTGCGTGACCTGATCTATAAGTTCCAGCACAGAACATTGCCGGCACTGATGAACCGGTATGAGAAAATGCTTCGCTGGATCCTGCAGGGCAAGAGACCGGTGAAGACCTTTATCTCCCTGTTCGGGATCTTCATCATCGCCCTCCTTGCCCTGATGTTCAGGGGCAATAAGCAAACCTTCTTCCCCAGCGGGGACCCCAATTTTGTTTTTGTTTACCTGAAGCTTCCCGTGGGCTCGGATGTGAAATATACCGACAGCGTCACCCGGGTGCTTGAGTCGCGCGTGCACAAAGTGCTGGAGAAAGAAAAACCTGGCGCCGAGGGCAGCATCGTGGAAAGTATCATTTCCAATGTGGCCGTGAGCGCGAACAATCCGAGGGATAATAACCGGAGCGTGCAATCGAATCTCGGAAGGATCCAGGTGTCGTTCGTGGAGTTCGAGAAGCGGCACGGGAAAAGAACGCTTCCTTATATGGAACAGATCCGCGAAGCGATGAAAGGAATTCCCGGCGCCAGCATCGAGGTGGGAATGGAAGATGGAGGTCCACCCACGGATCCCCCGGTGAATATCGAGATCGTGGGAGACAATTTTGAGAATATCGCCACCGTGGCCAGGCAGCTCTATAATTTCCTTGACACGAACACCATCTATGGCATCGAGAATCTTCAACCCGATGTGGACCTGAATAATCCCGAGATCACCATCAACATTGACCGGGAGCGGGCGATGTTCGAGGGGCTCAGTACGGGCCAGATCGGGTCGCAGATCCGCACCGCGGTATTTGGAAAAGAAGTGAGTAAGATCAAGGATGGTGAGGATGAATACAAGATCCAGCTAAGATATACGGATCTCCAGCGGCAGAACATTACTGACCTGCTGAATATGCGGATCACCTTTATGGATATGAATACGATGCAGGTGAAGTCGATCCCCCTGAGTTCCGTGGCCAGAATTGACTATACCAGCACTACGGGGGGCGTGAAAAGGAAGAACGTGCGCCGCACCATACAGCTCCAGAGTAATGTACTGGACCCTACGATGGTGGCCGGCGTGAACGCGGAACTTCAAAGAAAGATCGATGAATTCAGGAGCGAGGTGAGGATTCCCACCGATGTAACCATCCGGTTAAGCGGCCAAAGCGAACAGGAGAAGGAAACACAGGCTTTTCTCGGCACCGCCCTGCTCATCGCCATTGGGATGATCTTCCTGATCCTGGTGCTCCAGTTCAATTCAATGAGCAAACCCTTTATCGTGATCACCGAGATCTTCTTCTCCGTGATCGGGGTGCTGCTCGGTTATGCCATCACGGGAATGACCATCGCAACGATAATGTTCCTTGTGGGGATCGTGGGACTGGCGGGCATCGTGATCAAGAACGGGATCCTGATCATCGAGTTCACCGATGAGCTGAGAGGCCGGGGTCTCCGGACGCGCGAAGCCGCGATCCAGGCAGGGAAGATCAGGATCATCCCTGTATTGCTGACCGCGGTGGCCACGATCCTGGGACTGCTGCCCCTGGCAGTGGGTTTCAATATTGATTTCGCCGGTTTGTTCCGCGAATTCAGCCCGAACATTTTCTTCGGGGGGGATAGCGTGGTATTCTGGGGACCGCTGAGCTGGACCATCATATTCGGACTGATATTCTCTTTCTTCCTGACGCTGATGATGGTGCCGAGTATGTACCTGATCGCAGAGCGGCTGAAGCGACCGATGGAGAAGTTCTATGGATCCAAATACATTGCCCTGCTGGGATTCCTGGGACCCCTGTTCTTCATTTTCGTGGGGATTATGTTTGCCGTAAGG
>CAMLEM010000274.1 GCA_946479005.1 uncultured Chitinophagaceae bacterium
TGGTTTCTCAGGGGCGAAACCAATATTGAATACCTGCGGAAGAATAACGTGAGCATTTGGGATGAGTGGGCAGACACAGAGGGGGAACTGGGCCCGGTATATGGAAAGCAATGGAGGTCCTGGGAAGGAAAAGATGGGAAGGTGATCGACCAGATATCTGAGCTGATCTCGGAGATCAGGAAGAATCCTGACAGCAGGCGCTTGATCGTTAGTGCCTGGAATGTTGCTGAGCTTTCTGAAATGGCGTTGATGCCCTGCCATACGATGTTCCAGTTCTATGTGGCCGATGGCCGGCTCAGTTGCCAGCTCTACCAGCGATCGGCTGATGTATTCCTGGGTGTGCCGTTCAATATCGCTTCGTATGCTCTTTTAACGTTGATGATCGCCCAGGTGTGCGGCCTGAGGCCAGGAGAATTCATCCATAGTTTTGGAGATGTACATATTTATAACAACCACCAGGAGCAGGTTAAACTCCAGCTGGGGAGAGAACCTTTTCGATTGCCTGTAATGAAGCTTAACCCAGAGGTCAGGAACATTTTTGATTTCACTTTCGATGATTTCCGCCTGGAAGATTACCAGTCTCACCCTTCCATCAAAGCACCTGTAGCCGTATGATCAGCTTACATTCACAGATCTCGATCTCTCTCGTGGTGGCCATTGCGAAGAACAATGGAATTGGAAAGGACGGGAAGCTGCCCTGGCACCTGCCCAACGATATGAAACATTTCAGGAATGTCACCTGGGCGATGCCGGTGATTATGGGCAGAAAGACCTTTGAATCGCTTTCGAAACCTCTTGCCGGCAGGAAGAATATTGTGCTGTCGCGGCAACCTGGTTTACAGGCGGAGGGCGCCATCGTGGTAAAAACGATAGACGACGCCTTGTTCGTGGCTTCGCAAACGGACGCGCGGGAAGCGATGGTGATCGGCGGCGGTGAGGTCTACCGGGCCGTTTTTGATAAAGCAAAAAAGATCTATCTCACCCGGGTGGAAGCAGAGCCCGAAGCCGATACCTTTTTCCCCGAGATCGACGGGAGGAACTGGTGGCTGTCGAGCCGCAGGAAACAGGAGGCTGATGATCGCAATGCATATGCCCATAGCTTCGAAACCTGGGAAAAGATCTGAATCCAACGCGTGAATTCATTTTTACCATTCGCGGGCAGATATGTCAAACATTACCTGAAGGCATCCAATGGCAGAGGGCACGGTACGCATTCACCCTTTGTATTCAGTTTCATTCGCGACATTCTCAATGATCGTAATGAATACCCGGAATATGATAAGGTGGAGTCACTCAGGGCTGCGTTATTGCGTGATCGTAGTGTGGTTATGATAGATGATCTGGGTGCCGGTTCCCTTTCTGTTAGTTCCGCACGAAGGACCGTTTCCTCTCTTGTCCGCCATTCTGCGAAGCCGCCCAAACTGGGAAAGCTTCTTTTCCGGATCGCGAGGTATTACCAGCCCCGGCATATCATTGAAATGGGTACTTCACTCGGATTGAGCACCTGCTACCTGGCATTAGGAGCGAAAGGGGCCCGGGTGGTAACACTGGAAGGCGCACCGGAAGTGGCGGTTCGCGCAGAAGCGAATTTTGACCGGCTCCAGATCGACAGTATTGAATTACGCAGGGGAGATTTTGAAGATACCTTTCCGTTATTAATGGCAGGTGAATCTCCGCTCGATCTTTTATTTGTGGATGGTAACCACAGGAAACTTCCCACGCTCGGATATTTTCACCAGGCCCTCGGGAAGGTACATAATGATTCGATGATCATTTTTGACGATATCCACTGGAGCCGGGAGATGGAAGAGGCGTGGACCAGCATCGTGAACCATCCCGCTGTGCGTTGCAGCATTGACCTGTTCTGGATGGGGATCGTGTTTTTTCGCAGTGAATTCAGGGAAAAGCAGCATTTCCTCATTCGATTTTAATATTCAGTATCTTCAAACCGGAATCCAGCCAACTGAAAAAATATGATGATCGGAATTCTTAAGGAGCCCGCCTATGAAACCAGGGTATCACTCCTTCCTGAAGCTGTAGCCACCCTCACCAAAAAAGGAATCGCCGTAGTTGTGGAAAAAAATGCGGGGCAAAATGCTTTCGCATCCGATGACGATTATACAAAAGCCGGGGGATATTTAAAGGAACGTGCCGAGATCCTGTCGAACGCTGATATCGTGCTCACCATTCACCAGCCGGATGCCTCGGAGATCCCCGGGTTGAAGAACAAGATCATCATCGGCGTATACCAGCCCCTGTTTCATTCGGAAAAAATGAGCTCCTGGGCCTCTGCCGGGCTCACCACATTTTCGATGGATATGCTTCCCCGCACCACGAGGGCGCAATCTATGGACGTACTCAGTTCACAGGCCAATATCGCGGGGTATAAGGCCGTTCTGCTTGCGGCCAATGAGTATCCGCGCTACTTCCCGATGTTTATGACCGCTGCCGGAAGCATTGCGCCCGCCAAGGTACTGATCCTGGGAGCAGGTGTAGCGGGTTTACAGGCCATTGCCACCGCCCGCCGCCTTGGTTCGGTGGTGGAAGTTTTCGATACCCGTCCCGCGGTAAAGGAAGAAGTGATGAGCCTGGGAGCGAGATTCGTGGAAGTGGAGGGCGCTGCCGATGCCAGCAAGGCAGGAGGATATGCCGTTGAACAATCAGAAGAGTTCTTACAGAAACAAAAGGCACGCATCGCGGAAAGCATCGCGAAAGCAGATATCGTGATCACCACGGCACAAATCCCGGGAAAAAAAGCACCCGTACTGATCACGGAGGAAATGCTGGAAAAGATGAGAAAGGGTTCGGTGATCATTGATCTTGCAGCAGCCACAGGTGGCAATACCCCATTCACCCGGAACAATGAGACCGTGGTTCGTGGCGGTGTGAAGATCATTGGCAACAGCAATCTTGCTGCCACCCTGCCTGCAGATGCCAGTAAGATGTACGGAAAGAATGTTCTCAATTTCCTCCAGCTGATCACTACCAGGGAAGGTAAACTGAACCTCAATTGGGAGGATGACCTGGTGAAAGGAAGTTGTATCACACATAACGGAGAGGTGATCCACGGGAGGGTCCGCTAAATAATCGAAATATGGAGAATTTTTTAAGCTGGGTAAACACGAACCAACAGATCATCTATATCGTGATACTTATGATCTTCGTCGGCATCGAAGTGATCGGCAGAGTACCCAGTGTATTGCATACCCCCCTGATGAGCGGGGCCAACGCCATTCACGGGGTGGTGATCATCGGGGCCATCATCGTGATGGGTAAAGCGCCTGCCAATGATTATGTTGCCCTGGGCCTCGGCTTTCTCGCCGTCGTGCTCGGTACCCTGAACGTGGTGGGTGGATTCGTGGTGACTGACCGGATGCTGGAGATGTTCGGGAAGAAAAAAACACGGCCTGTAAAAAAAGAGGATAACACTAAATAACCCGGTGTATGTTGGAGTTGAACCTGCTCACGCTCATTTACCTCGTTGCTTCGGTGACTTTCATCATCGGGCTTAAAATGCTCTCTCACCCGGGAACGGCCAGGAATGGAAACCTGCTGGCTGCGGCCGGAATGGCGATTGCGATCATCGGGACCATTTTCCTTTACAGGGATGAAACCGGGCAT
>CAMLEM010000275.1 GCA_946479005.1 uncultured Chitinophagaceae bacterium
AAAGCAAAAAAAGATTAATTGACCCTCAATACGTTTTATGAAGCCCAAACATTTTGACTATATCGTTCCCAAGGCCCTGGGAAGAGGAGATGATGAAGAAGAGGAAGAAGAAAAGGAAAGAGAAGACAAGCGTGACGATCTTATTATGCTCAACAAGAAACTGGAAAAGCTTTTCTTCCAGAAAAGGTCCATTTATCTCTGGGGCGTGGTGGACGATAAATCCGCCCGCGAAGTGGTGACCAAGATGATGCTGCTGGAAGATGACAAACCCGGCGATGAGATCAAATTCTATATCAACAGCCCAGGTGGCGTGGTCACCAGCGGTATGGTGATGTACGATACGATGAAAATGATCAAAAGCCCGGTGACCACCATCTGTATGGGACTGGCCGCTTCAATGGGAAGCATTCTCCTTAGCGGCGGTAAAAAAGGAAGCAGGTACATCTATCCCCACGGCGAAGTGATGATCCACCAGCCCTCCCTGGGCGGCCATATCCGCGGCGTAAGCGCCGACCTGGAGATCCAGGCCGAACAGACCCGCCGGGTGAAAGAGATCGGCGCCAGGATCCTGGCGGAGAATTGCGGCAAGACCATCGAACAGATAATGAAAGACTTCGATCGCGACTACTGGATGGATGCCGACCAGGCCCTCGCCTATGGCATCGTTGACAAGAAGATCGACAAACTATAAAAGGCTTAGGCTTAGCATTTTAACTTAGTTTAACGAAATAAAGCCGCCCTTTTCCGGGCGGTTTTATAATTTTGTACGCTAGGTTCAGATTTCCAAAACCTTATATCCTGAAAATATGGCCAAAAATCCCCTGCATTGTTCCTTTTGTGGTCGCAGCCGCGATGAAGTGAAGATCCTCATCGCCGGCCAGGAAGGTCATATCTGCGAAAATTGCGTGGAGCACGCCAGGGAGATCATCGACCAGGAACTCACCATCAAGGACGATAAGGCACCCTCCAGCTTCAAGCTCACCGTTAAAAAGCCGATCGAGGTCAAAAAATTCCTGGATGAATTTGTGATCGGGCAGGACGAAGCGAAAAAAGTACTGGCTGTTGCGGTTTATAATCACTACAAACGCCTTCAGCAGAAAAATACAGAGGTCACCGGCAATGATATCGAGATCGAAAAGAGCAATATCATTATGGTAGGCGAAACCGGTACGGGGAAAACCCTCCTTGCCAAAAGCATCGCCCGGATGCTGAATGTTCCCTTCACGATCGTAGACGCTACCGTGTTTACGGAAGCCGGATATGTGGGTGAAGACGTGGAGAGCATCCTCACCAGGCTCTTGCAGGTTTGTAATTACGATGTGTCCGCTGCCGAACGCGGCATCGTGTACATCGATGAAATAGATAAGATCGCCCGCAAGGGTGACAATCCTTCCATCACCCGCGACGTCAGCGGTGAAGGCGTGCAGCAGGGAATGCTGAAACTCCTCGAGGGAACGGATGTGCTGGTTCCCCCGCAGGGAGGAAGAAAACATCCTGAACAAAAACTCATCAAGATCAATACGCAGAACATCCTGTTCATTTGCGGCGGCGCTTTCGACGGCATCGACAAGATCATCGCCCGCAGGGTGCAAACGAATACCATCGGCTTCAACGTGGATAAGGAGCAGCAGGACAATATGAAGAAGAACCTGCTGAGCTATGTGAATGCCACGGACCTGAAGCATTTTGGACTGATCCCTGAATTATTGGGTCGCCTTCCCGTAGTGACCCATCTCGATCCCCTCGATGCGACCACATTACGCGCCATTCTTACCGAGCCCCGCAATGCGCTGATGAAGCAATACACCAAGCTGTTCGACCTGGAAGGGATTCGCCTCGTGGTAGAGCCCGAAGTGCTGGACTTTATGGTAGAAAAAGCAATGGAGTTCAAACTCGGCGCCCGGGGCCTGCGTAGCATCTGCGAAAGCATTCTCACCGACGCGATGTACGAAATGCCTTCTTCAAAAGAGACCCAGTTCATATTGAACCTGGAGTATGCAAGGAGGAAATTCGACAAGAGTAAGCTCAGTTTGTTGAAGGTCGCGTGATAAACAGCCTTTCACGCAAAGGGCGCTAAGAAGCGCCAAGAACGCAAAAAATAGCGGCCTTTGCGCTCCTCTGCGTTCTCTGCGGGAAACGGCTGTTCCTCACGACAAAGGCTCCGGCCCGGGATTTAGATCTTTCAGTTTCAACTTATCAGGAGGAAGGGGAATGAACTCTTTATTATCATTGGGCGGGAGAACGATCCTCCCCTGCTTCCAGTCTTCCTTCGCCTGCTCGATCCTCTCCCGCCGCGAAGAAACAAAATTCCACCAGATGTATCTCTCCCCCAACGGCTCTCCTCCCAGCATCATCAGGGTGGTTTTTTCCAGGGCCTTTATAACAGGTTCATCGCTCCTACCGAACACCAGCATCTGCCCCGCTCCAAATCGCTGGCCTTCCAGTTCCACACTGCCATTTACAATATAAAATCCCCTTTCACTGTGTTCACGGGGAAGACCAAACCTTGCCCCTTCTTCCAGCTCCGCGTGGATGTAGAACAGGGGCGAATTTGTTTTGACGGAGCTTGCGAGCCCATAGGCATTCCCCGCGATCAGCCGCATCCAGATCCCTTTGTCGGTATGAATGGAAAGTTGTTCCGGCTTGTAATTAGCAAAAGCAGGGTCCGCCTCCTCATCCTTCTCAGGAAGGGCCACCCAGGTCTGGATCATCTCCACCTGCCCCGCCGCAAGTGCGGATGCATCCTCGAACCTTTCAGAGTGAGCAATGCCGCTGCCTGCTGTCATCCAGTTTACCTCACCGGGAACGATCAACTGCTCCACGCCCAGGCTGTCGCGATGGGTAACGTTCCCGCTGAACAGGTAACTCACGGTGGATAGACCAATATGCGGGTGCGGGAGCACATCCATCTTTGAAGGATCCGAGGGTAAGTTCCTTACCGGTTCGGCGTGATCCATAAAAATAAAGGGGCCTACCATCCGGCGGCTTCGAAAGGGAAGGATCCTTTTCACCTTCACATACTCACTGAGAGCGGCATCCCTGGCATTGATTACAAGTTCCGGCATATGGGCTTTTACTGAAGGTACTGCGATCGCGGGAAAACAGGTTGTAGCTTGTTTTTGCTACCTTAGGTTAAAACACCAACTATGCACGACCTCATAGAAAAGCTGAAAAAAGATGCCGGCCTCACCGATGAACAGGCGAAGAAAGCGCTGGAAACGATAAAGGCTTATGTAGTGGAAAAGTTCCCGATGCTGGAGGGAGCGGTGGAGAACTTGTTTGGAGCGAATTGAACCGCAGAGGATGCGGTTTTAACCACGGAGGACTCGGTTTTTCCTTTTTTAACCACGGAGGACTCGGTTCGCTTCGCGAAAAACACGGAAGACATGGTTTTTTCTATCCCAGAATCCAGGATGCTACAAATTCGAATGATGTGTTTCAGGGAAGGTGCAAAAACCCTGTCCTCCCTGGTTAAAAAAACTATTTAATAACCGCGCACTTCCTCCCTCTCGGGTTATTCGCCGCCTCATAAGGCGTCATTGAACGCGCGCAGGATTCCAGGATGAATGCTGCCAAAACGATAATTACCAGAAGTCTTGCTTTCATAAGT
>CAMLEM010000276.1 GCA_946479005.1 uncultured Chitinophagaceae bacterium
TTCAAAAACCAAGTTGACGGGAACATTACAGGTTGATGGAGTAACGGATTTGAACAGCGCCCTCCATGTGAATAATATAAGCCCTACCCTCCTTACGGGGACATTACAGGTTGATAAGGACGCCACCTTCAAGGAAAAGCTATTGATCGAGTCGACCTACCAGACCGATACCACCGGGGCTACACCGAGTGGATCCCTGCAGGCTGGCGGCGGCGCCTATATCGCCAAGAATCTATTCATCGGGGGGATTGCAAAATTCGGAGGTCCCGCGGCCTTTGGTGGTGCAGTGAGCATTAATGATCTCACCCAATCAACCAGCACCAGTACCGGCGCCTTGATCGTAAAAGGAGGTGTGGGTATTGGCAGGAGACTGAATGTTGGAGAAGGCGGTCTTTTTGAAAGCACCCTGGGTGTGGCAGGGATCACTTCACTTACAAATACTACGCAGTCCACCGCCATCAACAATGGCGCCCTGGTGGTTTCCGGGGGTGCGGGTATCGCCAAGAATTTACATATCGGGGGTTCATTAACCGCGGCAGGGATCACGAACATAAATAATGTATTGAATGTAAACGCAAGTAGTAGCTACGTTGCCAACTTCGTCAATAGCACCAATGCAAACGGGATCAGTATCCAGGTAGGCGCAGCGACACCCAGTAACAGTAACGATTTTGTGACCTTTAAAAATTCAGGAGGTGGTGTTGTCGGGCGAATCGAAGGAGAAACCCTTGCCGAACTGGAAGTAAACCCCGACTACGTTGCAGCCAGGGAAGCGTTCATCTTTGAAGTAGTTACCGGAAGTGTCGACCTGGCGATTGCCGGATTCGAAGTGGCCCAGGGCGTTGTAGACGTGGTTGCCGCCTCCAGTTCTTCCACGGCCTGCGTGGGATTTGGCGCCTGTATCACGGCTCCCATTCCCTCTTTCATTATCGCAGCCGGAACAAACCTGGTTTTGAAAATTGCGAATGCCGCTTCAGAAGCAACCAGCCTGGCGGGGGCCATTGTAATGAGAGATAAATACGTAACTAATGCGAAGAATAATGTAGGCGTAACCTACCAGTCAGGTTCCGCCGATTACGCCGAGTGGCTGCCGAAAGAGAACCCCTCCGAATTTGTACAACCAGGCTATGTGGTGGGCTTGAAAAATGGCAGGATTTCATTGAATACAATGGGAGCTGAAAAGCTGTTCGTGATTTCCACCAAGCCTATCGTTTTAGGAAATATGCCGAAGGAAGGTACTGAAATGAACTACGAAAAAGTGGCGTTTATGGGCCAGGTGCCTGTACAGGTTCTCGGTAAAGTAAATGCCGGCGATTACATTCTTCCCTCCGGAAAAAATAACGGCCTTGCAATTGCGGTTTCTCCTGCAAATATGAAACCTGAAGATTATACAAAGATCGTGGGAGTGGCCTGGGCATCTTCAGACAATGAAGTGTTCGGCCAGGTGAATACCGCTATCGGTTTAAATACGGGTGATGTAAGCAAAGTAGTAGCAGCGCAAAGCAGGGAAATCGACGAACTCAAATCGAAAATCAATGAAACGAACCTGCTCCTGGCGAAACTTGTTCCCGGATTTAAGGAAGCAGCGGGTATCAGCGATGCCCAGGTGAACCAGGTTCCCGGCCCCGTCAAAGCTCCAGCAGTACACGACAATCACACCGAATTAAGATCATCCGGAGCAGGTGAGATCGTGTACTTCGAGATCTCCCAGGATCAACTCTCCGCAATGTTCGCGATGGCCGAAAAAATATTCGTAGAAAACGGAGGTGATATCAATTCACATCCTTTCTGGAAAAAGATAAAATCAGAACCCGGATTCAAAGAATCAATGATGCAACAGGTCGCAGGGAAATTTAGATCGGCGATGCACACACACAGGGATATTAACACCCGGTTCCTTGGTGACAAATGAGAGTTTGAAAGCGATACGGCCTGGCTGGTAGAATTTCTGCCGCCAGTGATTCTTTGATCATATTTAAATTATTAAATAATGAAGAAGCTAAATCAAATAAAAAGGTCTTTTAAGAAGAGACCATTTTTATTGACCTGCTTTGTTCTGTCGTTAGGGTTTGCTTCGGTGGCTCAGCAAACGACAACGGTGTTGCCCAATAATGCTTCTTATTCAAATAAGACTGCGCCCCAGGGAAGTTTGCGCTACCAACGTGGCTTCTATCTTATTACACCTGCGGAAATGAACAATTCCGGTTTGAATTCAGGGATGAATATTAATGCGATCGGATTTACTTTCGGAAGAGCGCCCGGCGACACAGCTCACGGGCTTTTCAAAGTATATCTTGAGAACACGGCAGACACTGTAAGCAGGGCCGACACGGGTTGGATCACTGTTAATGTTTCTACCAATGAATATTATGCGGGAAGTCTTTTCCCGGGTAACTATGAGTGGCAGGTGCAGGCGAATTGCGCGGGCAGTTCGGCATTCACACCCAGTATTTTCTTTTCCAATGCTGACCTATCTGGCTGTAATAATCCCTATAACCTGAATACGACCTCGATAACCACTGATGGAGCAACCTTATCCTGGGAAGCCGCCAGCTCACCGGGATTTGCAAATTACAAGGTTGAGTATAGCGCCCTGGATGTCATTAACTGGGTTCCGGCAACAACCACGGATACGTTTTATCACGTGACCGGCCTTTTGCCAGGAAAATCTTATCAATGGAGAGTGAGAACCCTCTGTTCCGGAGATTCATCTTCGCTCAACTCTTCTTCTTTTATTACCAACACCGTTTCCCATTGCAATGCCCCTTCGGCGCTTACGGCAACGGTTACCAGCGATACAACGGTCGCCCTGGGTTGGAGCGGAGCCGTCGATGCACTCTACTACCAGATACAGTTCAGGAGAGCGGGTACGGGTTCCTGGTCTACTACAAGCGCTTTCACCAATTCGGCCGACCTGACTTTGATAGAAGGAACCACTTATGAATGGCGTATTCGCACCGTTTGCGGTACCGATTCCACTGGCGATTACGTAAATGGAAACAATTTCACAACCACCGGAACAGCGGTCTGCTACCTGCCTTCTGATCCTTATACAAACCAGATCACCAGTAATTCTGCCAGGCTGGCCTGGACCCCTGTTGTAGGTGCAGGTTCTTATACGGTAAGATATCGCCTAAAGAACAGCATTGCGTGGACCAATGCCATCAGCCCGATGACATTGACTTGCGACAGCACCCTTATTTTACCCGATACCGTAGGCGCCTATGACATTCCATTTCACGGTGGAAGTCCTTTCACTTATAATGGCGGTGGCTTATATGTAGCCTGGGAATTCTCCAGGCCTTCAGGGAACCTGGTATCGCCTAGCCTCATTTTAAGCACTACGAAGGGAAATAGTTTGCAGGGAGCCAGCGGTCAGGATTCCCTTACTTACCTGTTATGTATGATCAGCGCGGCAGATACGAGTCTCACATCATTACCTGACATGTTGGGTGAATCGAGGGAAAGACCAGAAACCAGGCTGGGTTCCGGGGATCTCCAGGATAGCGTGGCAGTAGTGGCCGTGTACGCGCTGGGGATGACGATCCCCAGGTACCAGTCGCCAACTCCAATATCAGCGCTGGTAACGAACAAGT
>CAMLEM010000277.1 GCA_946479005.1 uncultured Chitinophagaceae bacterium
GCTTCATTACGTTCCAGTTATAAAATAGGGCGGCCAGCATCAGCAGGGCCGAAGCTAACTTTACCAGTACCGTGGAGCCTGTTCCCACACCCGCGATGAAAAGCACAAAGCCGGGTGCATATGCGATCGCCATCATTCCGAACAACAGCCTGCTGAATAATTCATTGGGCGCCGGAAGCGGTTTCAATCCCATTTCAGAATGATAGTTCTTGTTCCAGATGATGAAGGGAAGGGTCTTGAATGTCATTCCCAGGATGATCACAGTGAGCCAACCGAAGAAGATGATGAAGCCATAAATGTGCACCAGCTTGCCGGCAAATGCATCCCTGTTCAATAGCAGGATGAGGCAAAAAAGGACTAACAGGGGGAGGGCCATCATCATTGTGGCAGCCAGGGTAACCTGCATTGGCCCATCGATCTTCCGGCGAAGGCGGGTCTGGTAGGTACGGAGCAGGAAGTAAAGGAAGAGGATGAATGCGGCAGTGATGAGAACGGCCGGGATCAGGAAGTTCCGGTGATCATTTTCAAAGAAAAAGTAAATAAAGGAAACCAACCCTGTATTCAGGAGGATGAATATCATCCAGAGCAATTTCTTATTCGTGTATTTGGAAAGCAGGAACATCGGGATGAGACGGGATCCCACGCCGATTACCAGGAGGAGAAACCAGCCTGCGATACCTGCGTGTGCGTGGAAGGGAAGGTAGTCAAGTGAATTCAGCGGCAGAAAATCATAGGTGAAATTGAAAACCAGCAAAACACCCAACACAACAGTGAGCAGAAGCCAGGCGGCAGCCACGATGATGAACCAGTTTTGGAGTTCGGCACTTTTGGACCGGATGCGGGTGAGGATGAGGTTCGCAAAAAAACAGGTCACGGCACCCAGCACCAGGCATCCTCCCAGTTGGGCAGGCAAACCAAAATCCATCCGGTAAAATCCAAAGACGAGAAGTGGAATGCCAGGCGCTGCCAGGTAAAAGGAAAGTTTTGCCAGGGGAAAGCTTGCCAGTTGCTGGCCGGTGATCACGGGAAATAGCTGGTGACTGGCCCCAAGGATCATCATCGTGCCCCAGCCCAATGCCATTATATGGGTTAATGCGAGTGTACCCGGCTGGAAAGGATGCCCGTTAAAATGGTCGCCGGTAAAAAACAGGAGAAGGGCGCCGGCGAAAAAGGATATGGCGGCATAAAAATAAAAAGGGAGCACTACGCCAGGCGGCGTGACCTTCATATCTCCCGCCCCGGTACCGGCCATTAACATTGGTGATAGATTAGCAGGTGTAGCTCAGAATCACTGCCCCTGTTCGTTACATAATCAAATTTCTTTGCCTTTAGTTCCGGGAGAAGGAAGAGCGGGAATTTTTTGTGGTAGACAAACAAGGCATCTCCTTTTGGAAGTTTTTCCAGCGCTTCCAGGATGGCGATCATCGGTCCGGGCATTTCCAGCGTTCTCACATCCAGGATGTGCCGGCGATCCTTAAAACGCTCAACCGTTTCCTGCCAGCTGACCGGGGAATTACCGGAACCTGCTTCCGGAAGACTTATTCTTTGTTCACCTGCCAGGTAGAAATAAGTATGAAAGACCCCCGGTGATGGCTTTTCTGTAAAGGACAAATAGCCCTGCCCTTTGAGCAATTTCATCAATGGCGTAGGTTCAAAAGAATTGATGATGCGAAGCGCCTTACCGGCCGGCAAGCTGCGGAGCTTCTTCATTATCTGGGGAAGGGGGTCCCTGTCTTCTTCCAGGATACCACGAACATCCAGGTTGCTTATCTCATCTTCCCTGAATGTTCGGTGGTTTGCCGAAATGGTTTCCTGTAAAGGGTGGAGCTTTGAATTTTCATTCTCAAAGCCCAGGGGTTTAAGTTTTTCAAAGAATGATTCAATCGGAACTCCCGCGATCCCCGCCGCCATTGAAATGGTCGCTCTTTTGGCAAGTAGCTTCCGCACCACCGGGTTTCTCAGCTTCCTGAACTTCGGGCTGATGGAAACCAGGGTATCGATGGCGCCGGGATGGTTATCGACGAGAAATGAGATCCTGGTATGTTCATTGATTTTCATTCAGTTTCTTCTCCAGTTCAAGCGCGCCCGGGAAAAGGATATTATTTTCCAGGTGCACGTGCAGGTGCAGGTCTTCTTCAAATTCCTGCAGCATTTTATAGAAAAGTGAATAGGATCCACAGGCATCCGCGGGTAGCTGGTAATTGTTGGAAAGAGAGCGGATGATCTCCAGGTTCTTTCCGGTTACCTCGTGTTCCATCTCCATAATGTTAATTGGGGTGCGTACCGTATTCAGGTGCGTGGCCTGGGGAACCTCGCTGATCTTCACGGCGTTGACCAGTTGCTTGATGTAAGGAAAAAGTACCTGCTCTTCCTTTACCATATGGGAAGACATCTCGCGGCAAATGGATTCCACGATGGGCTGGATATTTCCCAGTTCCGGGTGTTGTGCCCCGTGGACCCTTGCCACCTTTTCAGCATAGAAGCGAAGCTCTGGGATGGCTTTTCTCACATAGCTATGGTGCGTGTTCACAATATAGTCTGCCAGGAAATCCAGGCTCCAGTCGAGATAGGGCAGCGGGCGGGAACCCGGCATTTTATCTGCCTGCTGTAATTCCTGCTCAATTTTGGTTACATCCATTCCTTTTTCTTCGCAGGCTTCCTTCACTGTTTTCTTTCCGCCACAACAGAAATCGAGTCCGTATTTTTTGAAAACCTCCGCTTTGCGCAGGTCCTTGGCGGCGATCTCTCCCAGGGTTTCTTCCTTTTCATCAGACTTTCTTTTCGTGATCCGCACTCTCCAGGTCTCAGGTCCCTGTTCCTGGTATTCCCAATGAAAAACATTGCCCCTTTCACCCAGCATCTGGTAATAAAGCGGCTTTGGATCGTGATCGTTCAATATGGTAAGACTGGTACCTTCTTCGAGGGCATCGAATCTTTCAAAGATCGTGGGGTGCTTTCTGCGAGGTTCCAGGAGACTGACGTTCAGGACGTTTTCGGAGGTTTCTATCATATCAATGTTTTTAGAAGACAAAAATACAATTAAATAATTAATAAAAGTATTTAAATACTTTTATTTTAACCACGCTTAACAAAAGCCCCGGAATCTGCACTTCATTCATCGCTTTGCACAATTCATTGCCAAGCCCATTGTCCTGCCTTTGCCGCCGCCGCATCTTTGGGTCGTAAACCAACAGAAACCAATAACCATTAACCTTTTTCTATGAGTAAGTCATTATTAATCATCGCTTCCATCGCCCTGGGTTTAGGCGGGATCCTGCCTTCCTGTACCAGCGCGAGTTCCGAAAAGCCCGCTTCCCAGCCCACGGAGCAGGAGAAGATCAAAAGAGGAGAGTATCTCGTCAGCATCATTGGCTGTGATGATTGCCACTCCCCGAAGAAAATGGGTGCCCACGAGCCCGAGATCATCCCGGAACTGAGGTTGTCGGGCTATAACAGGAATCTCAGGCTCTCCGACCCGGATACCAACCAGGTCAGGGGAGGATGGATGATGTTCGCTCCGGATCTGACGGCAGCCGTCGGGCCCTGGGGAATGTCGTTCGCGGCCAATCTTACCCCGGATGCCACGGGC
>CAMLEM010000278.1 GCA_946479005.1 uncultured Chitinophagaceae bacterium
TCCTTCCACGCCATAATCAAGGATCACTTCCACATTGTACTCACCGAGTTTCCGGGCCACGGCCGCTGTTTGCTCCAGGGTTTCCCCGCCCACGAACTGGCTGAATATGGTACTTCGGATCAGGCCTTTGACAGGCATCCGGTTCTTCAGCGCCCAGGGCGTAAGTTGTATGCCCAGGTTAACAAGCCAGGGCTTCGCCATTGAGGAGAAAAGGAAACGGGCCTTTTTTAGTTCCCTGGTAGACTTATATTCAAATGCAAATTCGGTATTGTCGAAAGAGATCTCGGGATAATTCATCGGCGCAAATATAATAAGCAGTGAACTGACCGCGGCTGATGGGGGTCAGTCCTCTTCCTAACCTGCAAACGCCGAACTCGTTAACTTTACCCTCAAATCGAAGAAATGCAAGTAAAAAAAGCTTCGGAAAGCCTGACTGTTATGACCGAACTGGTGCTGCCAAATGACACCAATCTTCACGAAACCCTGATGGGAGGGAGATTGATGTACTGGATGGACATCGCGGCCGCTCTCTCGGCACAAAAGCATTCCAATGCACCTGTGGTCACTGCCTCGGTGGACAATATCTCCTTTGAAAATCCCATCAAGCTGGGCAACGTGGTCCATATACAGGCCAGCGTGACCCGTGCTTTCAATTCTTCTATGGAGGTGCACCTGAAGGTTTGGGGGGAAGATATCATGCAGCAATACCGGTATAAAAGCAATGAAGCATATTATACCTTTGTAGCCCTGGATCCGAACCGCAAACCCCGGCCCGTTCCCCAACTTCTGCCAGAAAGCGAAGAGGAGAAAAAATTATTCGACAGCGCCCTTCGCCGCCGGCAATTAAGACTGATCCTCGGTGGAAAATTGAAGCCGAAGGACGCGACGGAGTTGAAGGCTTTGTTCAAGAACGATTAATAGCATTCAGATGGCATCTTTTTCTGAAAGGTTAAGGAATGTGAACCTGGTGAGAAAACTTGTTTACTTCATAGTGGGCCTGGTTTCTTATCCCGGCCTGGCGATCATCAATAAGCTGAAGATCTCCGGGACCGAACATCTCCGTAAGCTACCCCGTAACAATGTGCTGTTCGTGAGCAATCACCAGACCTATTTCGCCGATGTGATCACCTTCCTCCATATCTTCTGTGCCGTGAAATGGGGAAAGAAGAACCGGCTGGGTGTGCCCTATTATCTTCTCAACCCCTTTACCAGGGTGAATTACGTAGCTGCTGAAGAAACGATGAAGGGATCCTGGATCAGCCGGCTCTTTGCCCTGGCAGGCGCAATCACCGTAAAACGCACGTGGAAAAAAGATGGCACTGAAGTGCGAAGAGGGCTGGATCCGTCTGATACAAGGAAGATCACCCGCGCACTAGAGAGGAACTGGGTGATCACATTCCCCCAGGGTACGACAAAACCTTTCGCGCCGGGAAGAAAGGGAACGGCACTCATCATCCGGCAAAACAAACCCATCGTCGTGCCTGTTATCATTAGTGGGTTCTGGAGAGCTTTCAATAAAACGGGACTGAAATTCAAAAAGAAAGGTGTCATACTTTCCGTTGAATTCAAGGAACCGCTGCAGATCGATTATGATGCCCCTGCTGAAGAGATCCTTTCCCGGGTAATGGATTCCATTGAACAGAGTAAGAAGTTTATGATGCAGGGGAAACATCATTGGCAAACAGCAGACGAGATCGTTTGATCCTGAAAGCCCGGCAGGTTACAGGAAACAATCATTACCAATAAAAAAGGCTGCCTTTCCAGGCAGCCTTTGTGTATTTCTTAAAGGAATTATTCAGGCTTTGTTTCCTCGGTCTTTCCCTCGTCTGTACCCCCTTCCATTTTCTTCTTCAGGTCGGCAAGCACTCCAAGATCACCCAGGGTGGCTTTTTCCACTTTACTCTGGATATTCTTGACCGCCTTCTTTGTCTTATCGGCTTCAGTCCTCGCTTCTTTTTTGGCTGCCTCGGCTTCGTCAACCTTTCCCTGTTCCCAGATACGGGTGTGAGAAACAACAATGCGCTTTTCATTGCGGTCGAATTCGATCACCATGAATTGTGCCGTTTCATCAGCAGCAATGCTCTTTCCATCTTCTTTGGTAAGATGGCGGTTGGGCGCGAATCCTTCCAATCCATAAGGCAGCTGAACGGTAGCCCCCTTATCATCGCGGCGGCTCACCGTGCCTTCGTGAATGGAACCGATGGCAAATGTATCCTGCAGGGTATTCCAGGGATCCTCCTCCAGTTGCTTATGTCCCAGCTGAAGTTTCCTGTTTTCTTTATCAATGCCCAGGATCACCACATCAATGTTAGATCCCACCTTCGTGTATTCACCGGGGTGATTAAAGCGTTTCAGCCAGCTCAGGTCGCTGATATGGATCATACCCCCGATACCGGGAGCCAGTTCCACGAACACACCATAATTGGTGATGTTCTTTACCAGGCCGGTATGACGGCTTCCTTCCGCGAACTTTGTTTCAATATCATTCCAGGGATCAGGTGAAAGCTGCTTGATGGAAAGGCTCATCTTGCGACTGCCTTTATCCAGGGTAACGATCTTTGCTTCGTGCTCGTCACCGAGTTTGAAGAATTCTTTCGCATTGATCGGCGTATTTGCCCAGGTGATCTCTGATACGTGAACCAGGCCTTCAACACCCGGCTGGATCTCGAGGAATGCACCGTAATCTTCGATGTTAACGACCCTTCCTTTAACGACATTACCTTCCTGGATGTTCTCACCCAGCACATCCCAGGGATGCGGGGTAAGCTGCTTCAATCCAAGGCTGATGCGCTTTTTCTCATCATCGAAATCAAGTACCACCACATTGATCTTCTGATCAAGCTTGAGCACTTCGGAAGGATGTGAGATCCGGCCCCACGAAATATCTGTGATGTAAAGGAGACCGTCGAGCCCGCCCAGGTCCATAAAGGCACCGAAATCCGTGATGTTCTTCACGGTTCCTTCGAGCACCTGCCCTTTCTCGAGCTTGCTCATGATCTCTGCACGCTGTGCTTCGATATCACTTTCGATAAGCGCTTTGTGGGAAACTACGGCATTCTTGATCGCCTCGTTTACTTTCACCACTTTGAACTCCATCGTCTTGCCAACGAACTGGTCGTAATCCGTCACCGGCTTCACATCGATCTGGGATCCGGGAAGGAAGGTTTCCATTCCGAATACATCGACGATCAGACCACCTTTTGTTTTGGAAGTAACGGTTCCTGTGATCACCTCGCCGGTCTTGTGAACCTCAACGATTTTCTCCCAGGCCCTGGTAATGCGCGCCTGGCGGCGGCTCAGGTTCAGGTGACCCTCCCTGTCTTCTTTCTCAACGATCATCACTTCAACTTCATCCCCGATCGAAAGATTGGGAATATCACGGAACTCGTTCAGTGAAATAAGACCATCCGACTTAAAACCGATGTTCAATACCACATCCGTTTTCGTCATTCCAACAACCAGTCCCTTGATCAGCTCACCATCGCTCAACTGAACGAAAGTGTTGTCATAAACCTGGTCGTACTTTTCTTTTTCTTCTTTTGTGTAAGAGGTGACGTTTCTTTTGTCAACACTCCAGTCAAAATCATC
>CAMLEM010000279.1 GCA_946479005.1 uncultured Chitinophagaceae bacterium
GGGAACCAAGATCCGTGTTTTGAAAAAAGAACTTACTGCACGGGCGCCTGGACTCCCTGCCTGCGTGACGCAGTCAGGCAGGGAACCAAGATCCGTGTTTTGAAAAAAGAACTTACTGCACGGGCGCCTGGACTCGAACCAAGATCAACGGTTTTGGAGACCGCTATTCTGCCATTGAACTACGCCCGTAAGAATCAAAAGTCACCGGTCGTTAGGTATTAACCTTCTGACCAATGACTTTTGAAGTATCAAAGATAACTTATTATTTCAAAATCTCCGTTACCTGGCCGGCACCTACGGTACGCCCACCTTCACGGATCGCGAATTTCAGACCTTTTTCCATCGCGATGGGCTGGATCAGCTTCACAGTCAGTGAAGTATTATCACCAGGCATAACCATTTCCGTTCCGGCAGCCAGTTCAACCTCCCCGGTCACATCCGTTGTACGGAAATAGAACTGCGGGCGGTATTTCTGGAAGAATGGAGTGTGACGTCCACCTTCTTCCTTGCTCAGTACGTAAACCTCGCATTTGAATTCCGTATGCGGAGTGATGGATCCGGGTTTTACGATAACCATACCACGACGGATCTGGTTCTTTTCAATACCGCGGAGCAGGAGACCAGCGTTATCACCGGCTTCTCCCTCATCGAGGAGCTTGCGGAACATTTCCACACCTGTACAGGTAGAAGAAAGCGGTGCGTCTATCAGGCCTACGATCTCAACAGGCTCACCCACTTTGATACGACCTCTTTCAATACGGCCGGTGGCAACTGTACCGCGACCCGTAATAGAGAACACATCCTCAACAGACATCAGGAATGGCTGGTCAACAGGACGGGGAGGAAGGGGAATGTAGCTGTCAACAGCTTCCATCAGTTCTTCCACGCCTTTCACCCATTTTTCCTCTCCGGCGAGAGCACCGGTAGCAGAACCCTTGATGATGGGTGTATTCGCGCCATCGAAACCATAGAAGGTCAGGAGGTCGCGGATCTCCATTTCAACGAGTTCGAGCAGTTCGGGATCGTCAACAAGGTCAACCTTATTCATAAATACCACGATCTTGGGAACACCTACCTGGCGGGCCAGGAGGATGTGCTCCTTGGTTTGAGGCATAGGTCCATCAGTAGCAGCCACAACCAGGATCGCGCCGTCCATCTGGGCAGCACCCGTGATCATGTTTTTCACGTAGTCGGCGTGACCAGGACAGTCAACGTGCGCATAGTGACGGTTAGCCGTCTGGTATTCCACGTGAGCAGTGTTGATCGTGATACCACGTTCTTTTTCTTCGGGTGCAGCGTCGATCTCATCGTACTTTTTTGCCTGGGCCATACCTTTTTGGGCAAGGATGGTGGTGATGGCGGCAGTTAAAGTTGTTTTACCGTGGTCAATGTGACCAATGGTACCAACGTTAACGTGAGGTTTGTCCCTCTTGAATGTTTCTTTAGTTGCCATTGTATCTGTTTTTTAGGTTGTGTTGACTAATTAAACTTTTGTTCTTTATGATGACCATTTGTCAACAAATGGTTTGATCTTTTTAATCTGAGCCGTTCCATCATAACGGATCAAAATTGAGCCGTTAAAGGGAATTGAACCCTTGACCTCTTCCTTACCAAGGAAGTGCTCTGCCACTGAGCTACAACGGCTTGTCAGAGCTGAACTGAGCGGGAGACCGGGCTCGAACCGGCCACCTGAAGCTTGGAAGGCTACCGCTCTACCAAATGAGCTACTCCCGCAATTGATTTCGGGTTCCGGATTCCGGAGTCCCGATTTTTAAAAGAACTACTACCGGATGTAATCCCGGATCCGGAATCTTCCACCCGGAATCAAAAAAGTGGGCAAGGATGGATTCGAACCACCGAACTCGTAAGAGGACAGATTTACAGTCTGTTGCCGTTGGCCACTTGGCTACTTGCCCAATTGAGCCACTTGTCGGAGTCGAACCAACGACCTACTGATTACAAATCAGTTGCTCTACCAACTGAGCTAAAGTGGCATACTCACCACCTTCGCCTTGCGGCTTGGCGGTTTTGACCCTTTTGGGATATAAAACCCAAGCGGTCAAAGCAATAAAGAACTACCCCCATTTTTATTGGGGAGGCAAAGGTAAGGGAAATTGAGAATTGTAAAAATTTTGAGAAGATTTTTTTGCTTGTTCTCAGGGAGTTGCGTGCCGCTGCCCGGGCAAAAAAAAAGCCCCGCAATAAATGCGGGGCGGGGAGAATGAATTGGGTTTATGCTACTTTTTTTTCTTTATTCTTTTTGATCTGGGAGATCATTGATTCAAGCGCGTCGTCGAATGAATCTTCAAATGATTTACTGGTTGATTTTACAAAAAACTGGTGTCTCGGAATGTGCACCCTGATCTCTGCGATTTTGTCCTTGATCGCGTGTACAACGTTGTCAAGCTTCAGGAACACATTCACCTGCACGATGCGGTCGTTGAAATTACCCAGCTTTTCGATCTTCTTTTTAATGTACTCGATCAGTTTGCCATCCGCATCGAAATGAACTGTTTGAATGTTTACGTTCATAATCATCTTTTTTAAACAGTGAAACAATAAGTAAAAGAGCTTCGTTTTCTGTTAAAACGCTATGTTCAAGTTAACCCAAAAAACAGGGCCTTCCAAACAAAAAAGCCTTAAAATTTTATGGTCAAAAATCAGGAATCATTAAGCCCTGGGATGGGCTTTTTTATGGACCTCCCGTAGCTTTTCGATGCTGTTATGGGTGTACACCTGGGTCGCCGCCAGGCTGCTATGCCCGAGCAGCTCCTTCACCGCATTGAGGTCCGCCCCCTGGTTCACCAGGTGCGTGGCAAAGCTGTGCCGCAAAACGTGGGGGCTTTTTTTATCAAGCGTTTTGACTTGTGAGAGGTATTTATTCACCAGGTTATAAGCATAGCGGGGATACAGTTTCCTGCCTTTCGGGGTTACGAGAAACCTGTCATCCGTGCGCTCAAAAACCTTCTTCTTTTGCGACTGGTAGGTCCTGATCACGTCAATGGCGGCGGGGATCAGGGGGATCATTCTTTCCTTGTTTCCCTTGCCCAGCACTTTCACGGTTTTTCGGGGGAGATCGATATGGGCGTCCTTCAGGTTCAGCAGCTCCGCCAGTCGCATCCCCGTGGAATAAAAGATCGTGATCAGGGTCCGCGCATTCATCGAGTCCCAGTCCTCCGTACTGCTGGTCAGCATCGCGATCAGCTCCTTCATATCTTCCTTCTTCACAAAAACGGGCAACCGCTTGCCGTTCTTCGGAGTCACCACCTGGGTCATCGGGCTCTGGTCGATCACTCCCTCCCTCATCTGGAATTTGAAAAAGGAACGCAGGGAAGAGATTTTGCGGTTGATCGTGCGGGTACTGATGCCCTGCTCTTTGAGTAAGGCCAGCCAGCTTCTCACCATATTATAGTTCACTCCCTGGACAGAGGAAACGCTGAACTGTTCTTTGGAAAAAAGAAAGAATTCTTCGAGGTCGGTCTGGTAGGAGATCAGCGTATGCGCCGAATACCTTTTTTCGAAACGGAGATAATCGAAAAAAGACCGCAGGAAGGGGAAGCGGTGGGGTGGTTTTTTTGAGGGGTCGGG
>CAMLEM010000280.1 GCA_946479005.1 uncultured Chitinophagaceae bacterium
GTCATCGGCACTACTTTTCTCTTCGTCTTTTGAAGTTGGTATAATTTATTGTATTTCTGAAAAACATAGTGCGATGTGTGCACTGCGATAGAGAAACCGGCGAGCCCTTCCAGGAATCCCCCGCGAAATATATATCCATTTAGGAAGGCCCAGGCGGGGTGACAGATCATTTTTAAGATCGAGCTTCTTTGGCCATTGGCGTGCTTCGAGGCGGCGGCTATTGAGCTGAGCCTGTTGTTCTGCCAAATTAGGTCTTCAATGGTGTTGAAAGAATAATGCAGGATGTCGCCTTCCAGTTGTTTCGGTTTTATGCCATCCTGCAATTGGATCCTGTCGTGTGGATTCATTCCTCCCCACTCTGCAACCGACCGGTCGAAAAGGCGGATCTTCCTGTCAGGATACCAAAGACCGTGGCGGATGAACCGCCCACAAAAATTAGTGCAGCGATTCATTGTATAAGCCTCGTGGCGGAAAGATCTTTTTTCTGCGATGATGGATCGCACCAGTGACAGGTCCAGGGCTTCGTCGGCATCCAGGCTCAGAATGTACTTGTGGGCAGCCATCGAAATGGCGAGATTCTTTTGCCCTATGTAGCCGCGGAATTTTTCCTGGTAAACAACGGCGCCCAGTCCTCGGGCAATTTCTGCGGTTTGATCAGAGGAAAATGAATCCAGCACGATCACCTCGTCGGCAACCTGCAGTACGGAACGAATGCATCGGGCGATATTCTGTTCTTCGTTATAGGTTATTATGACCGCAGAAAGAGAGGACATATCACCTTATCGGGGAGGAAGGGGAAAAGGCTGCTTTAGAGAAGTTCAATTTTCAATGTTCAATGCTCAATGCTCAATGTTCAGGGGAGTCGTCTTTCGGGAAGGTTTATTTGGGATGCTGAGGTAGGAAAGCAGGGGGAAAAAACAGAAGATCACGATTCCAAACTGGGTTTCCAGGAGAGATTCTACAAAAGCATATACCAGGATCAGCGAAACGGTCAGCAATACCGCCATTGATCGTTTACGGAACCATAATGCGGTCATTGCGAGACACATTAACATAAACCCAATCAATCCAGGTAAACCGGTTTGGAGGAGATCCTGCAGGAACTGGTTGTGCGTATTGTATTGCCGATAACCCTTATCCTCTTTACCATCGCCCAGGTACATATTGCGTTCACGATATTTCCTGTTCAATTCGGACTGCCCCCTGGAAATTCCGACCCCGGTCAGCCAGCAGCTCTTTTCAGTGAGGATCCCGGGAACCAGTTTCCATTGCAGAAGGCGGAATTGAATTCCATTAAGGTATTGCGAAGGGTCATTCTTTTCACCGGCCCCGATCCTTCCTCCCAGGTCTGTAAATCTTTCCTTTACCGGGTTATCCGTGGAAAAGAGGAGAACGCCGTTGGCGAAAGCAAGCAGGAGAAGGAGGAAAGCAAACTGTTTTCTTCTTTTATGTTTTTTGAAAAGAGCATAAATGAAGTAGAGTAAATAAAAAAGAAAAAAGGCGATTACCAGTTTTGAAGCGAGGAGGATGAGAAAGATCACCAGCAATGCTGTCATCAAAAGGTGAATGTTCTTTGGCACCACCCATCTTCGTTGCCTGAGAGATTCCATCAGGAATACCAGCGCGATGAAAGTGTAGATGGAAAGATAAACCGCGTGGCCCCGGATCGGCGACACGAGGTTATGGTAAAAGAACTCACGATTTCCGCCATTAAAATTGATGCCAGCCACTGTAAGACAGTAGAAGAAAGCAAGAATGAGCAGGATGGCCAGCGCGTGGAATAGAACCGCACCCCGTTCCGTGTTGATGAAGCTTGAAAGATAGATCGCAAGAGGAATGGCGGGCACGGCTGCTTTGGTTTGAAGCTGCTGCAGGGTGGGGTCATTACTTACCAGGGTCATCAGTACCTGGATGAGCAAATAACCGAAGGCGGCTATAACAAACAAGCCATCAGGAGAAAAGCTTCTCTTAGCGCCTTCTGTGCCTCCTTTGCGCCCCCTCCGGAAGATAAATGATCTCTCTGCAACTCCCAGCAATATCACCAAACATAAAGAGACACTTGTAACCGCTCTCCACGAGAAAACAATGGAAGTGAGAAAAACTATAAAGCCCGCCCAATACAAACCTTCCAGCAGGGGGCTTTTCTTTATGGCAGTGGCCATTGGCATACTCAGGAAGTGAAGCTTTCAGGTCGCCTCCTCTGTTTTAATTTAACGCTTACCGAATGAAGTATGGCGATCACCCAGGCAAAGGCAAGAAAAACAAAAGCGCCGATCACCAGCAAAGGCAGGAGATTCGGATCGGAAGGCCTGGCGAATTTTTGAAACCCCTGCAACAGATATACGGAACTGGTGAACTGGAGGTCGCGCCGAAGGCCGACCAGTTTTTCATTCAGTTCAACGATCTGTTTGCTAAGCCCGGAACCATCCACGATCACGCCTGAAACCGCATTGCCCCTCCCGGAAATTATCGCCGCAAACGAGTTCTTAATGGAATCAAGCCCGGCGATCTCTTCTTCGGTTTTTATGATCAGCGCTGACAGGGCCTGGCGGTTGAAGGAAAGCTTTTCCCTGACATAAGCGCTGTTATCGAAACCGTAAAGGAGGGCGGCCTGCAGTTCATCAAGCACCGAAGTGTCCGTTACTGTCGCCTCGATGATGAAACCGTGAGGGTTCGAAGGAGAAAACACCTGCTGGATCTCCCGGGTACTCAATTTCTTCACCTTTCCCAGCAGGGAAGGATCGATATTCAATGATCCCGAGAGGACCTGGTGCTCTCCCCGGGTCAGCAGCTGGTTCCAGTTACGAACGATCTGCATCTCTTCCTGGTTGGTGAGCATATTGGAATGAACGACCATTTTTGAGTCGTAGGTCTTTCCAATGGAAGCGAATAAAAGGTAACCGGCAAGGCAGCCCGTAAGAATGGCTCCCACAAAGAGCCAGCGATACTTCGAAAAGAAGCGTAGCGTTCTTTCCAGCAGGTTAAGCAGATCGATGTCATCGGTTTCGTTATGTGATGGTTGCCGCATTTTACATAAGTAAGATACTGAATCGGTGAGTTTATTTTGTAAGTTGCTTTTGTAACCAGCTTTGGGGGAACTGAATTATTTTCATTCTATGGCCGCGCCGGATAAACTGCTCACCAGGAACTTCCTTTCCCTCAGTTTTGTTCAGGCTATCAATTCGATGCTCCAGCTGCTGATCATACCTTTCGTGATCGGCATCCTGGGAGCTGAAGGTTTTGGGGTGATCGCCGTGGCGCAGGTATTGATGTTCTTCCTGAGCACTTTTACCGAGTATGGGTTCAGTCAAACTGCCACCCGGTCCATTGCCGTCAGCCGGGAGAATCCTTCCGTGGTATCAAGGACCTTTTTTACAGTCTATTTTACCAGGCTGCTGCTTTGTGTACTTGCCTTTCTTATTTTACTGGTTTTGGTGAATACGGTCACCGTATTCAGGGAGAATGCATTTTTATACCTTACGGGATTCGCTTTTGTTGTAGGGCAGGCTTTACTTTTGACCTGGTTCTTCCAGGGATTGGAGAAGATGTGGTACATCGCTCTTTTCACATTGCTTGCCCGCGTGATC
>CAMLEM010000281.1 GCA_946479005.1 uncultured Chitinophagaceae bacterium
TCTTTAAAAAGTGAATTTATGAGTACTGCCGCTGCAACAACCCGGGTGCCCAAAGGTGGCGAATGGCTGGTAAGAGATTCCGTTGCTGCCGAAACCTTCATCGCCGAGGATTTCAACGAGGAGCAACTGATGATAAAGGATATGTGTAACCAGTTCTTGGAAACGGAGGTTTATCCCATTCTCGACAGGATCGATGCCCTCGAACCGGGACTGATGAAATCCCTGGTCACCAGGGCCGGTGAGCAGGGACTGCTTTCCACTTCCTTCCCCGAGGAGTTTGGAGGGCTGGGAAAGGATTTTGTCACCTCCACGATCGTGAATGAATACCTCGGGGCGGGGCATTCATTTTCCGTGGCTGTGGCGGCGCACACAGGCATCGGTACTCTTCCCATTCTTTATTTCGGCACACCGGAACAAAAGCAGAAATACATTCCTAAGCTCATCACCGGCGAATGGGCGGGAGCCTATGGGCTCACGGAACCCAATAGCGGCAGCGATGCCCTGGGTGCCAAGACCACAGCCAAACTCAGCCCCGATGGCAAGCATTATCTTTTAAATGGACAAAAGGTTTGGATCACCAATGGTGGTTTCGCCCAGGTGTACACCGTATTTGCCAAGGTGGATGGCGACAAATTCACCGCCTTCATTGTTGACCGCGGCACGGAAGGTTTCACACAGGGACCGGAAGAACATAAAATGGGCATCAAAGGATCGTCCACGGTTCAGCTTTATTTCCAGGATGCGAAAGTGCCTGTTGAAAATGTGCTGGGAGAAATTGGAAAAGGTCACCGGATCGCTTTCAACATTCTCAATATCGGGAGATTGAAACTTTGCGCTGCGGCGCTGGGCGGTTCCCGCAAATCGGTAACTCACGCTGTGGAGTATGCGAAAACGAGGGAGCAGTTCAAACAACCCATTGCCAATTTCGGCGCCATTAAGCACAAGCTGGCTGAGATGGCCATCCGGGTATTTGTGGCTGAATCCTCATTATACAGGACGGCAAAATGGATCGATCAGAAAGAAGAAGAATTGCTGGCTGCCGGGAAACCCTTCAATGAGGCGCTGCTGGGCGCCGCTGAAGAATACGCGATCGAATGCGCGATGTTGAAGGTTTATGGCAGCGAGGTGTTGGATTTTGTTGTAGATGAAGGTGTGCAGATCCACGGAGGAAATGGATTCAGTGCCGAGTATAATATTTCGCGAGCGTACCGCGACAGCAGGATCAACCGGATATATGAAGGCACGAACGAGATCAACCGTTTACTTACCCTTGATATGACACTCAAGCGTGCGATGGGAGGGAGATTGGACCTGATGGGGCCCGCGATGTCAGTACAAAAAGAACTGATGAGCATCCCAGATTTTGGAGATGGAGAAGAGACACCTTTCGCGGCTGAGAAAAAGCTTGTTGCCAGTTTCAAAAAGGCCATCCTGATGGTAGCCGGGGCCGCGGTGCAAAAACTGATGATGAAGATCGACACCGAACAGGAAGTGCTGATGAATATAGCGGATATGGCGATTGAAACATTTAATGCGGAAAGTGTATTGCTTCGGGCGCAGAAATTGACTGAGTTGAAAGGGGAGGAAGCCTCGCGCCTGCAATGCGATATGATGAGGACCTATCTCTACGACGCGGCTGACCGGATCAACAAATCCGCCAAGGACGCCATCAATGGATTTGCCGAGGGAGATGAACAGCGAATGATCTTAATGGGTTTGAAAAGATTTACCAAGGCGGTTCCTTTCAACACAAAGGACGCACGCCGGCGGATCGCCGACAAAATGATCAGCGAAGGGAAATATTGTTTTTAGTTCCATTGATCCCTTTCGAAAGGGAGAATGGCGGCCTTGAAAGGAGTTTTCTTTACCGGTTCATTGTAAATGGTAGAAAGCTCCTTTCTCGTTATCATCAGTTCATTCAGTTTCCGGACCCTCCTTCTTTCAATCAGAATGCCCGCGCTGAGAAGCAGGGAGGAAAAGATCACAGAAAGAAAGTACACAAGGTAGGTATCCGCCACGTGAGGCGTTCGTAAAACATAATACATCAGGTAGATCAGGAAATAGCATCCGTAAGCGAAGAGCAGGGCTGCCGAAATGATGGCCCGGCCGGATGCTTTTTTATGCATGATCGTGATCTTGGTGTGACGGATAAAAAAGGCAAAACATAACAGGAATACCGCGGCCAGGCCGGGTCCAAGTATGATGGTCATCGCCTGGTTATTATAACCTACGATCGCGATCACCGAGATCTCGAAGATCAGGTAGGCCAGGATCCCTATCCGGATCTTTTTCGCGAACAGGGGGGAGAAAGAAAGATAGGTCAGGAATAACAGCATCAGGGGCGCATCCAGCATATTGTTCCAGAAATTGAGATTCGTGATCACGTCCTTCGATACCTGGACATATCCAAGATTTAAAAGGTTATAGACAAAGGCGAACAGGATACTGATGAGCAAAGCAGGAAAGGTTCTGTAGCTGGCCAGCCGGAACCCTATCATCAGGATGATGGGCAGCGCCAGCGAGATAAGAGCAATGAATCCCAGGGTAGAGTTCCAGGACATAAGGTTTGGTTTTTCGTAGGATAATGTTTGACCGGAATATTTCAGCCGGCATACAATATTAACGGTGGCCTCTCACACATCTTTCTTTTTTTAAACTGTTTATGAAAAAATTCAGTATTTCTGTGTGACCCCGACTCGTAATTCTACGGCGTATCAAAGGCGGGTTTTACATTAACTTGCCAGAATGTTACGATTCATTTACTTTCTATTTTATACGATAATTCCACTCGTATCATTCGCACAAACAGGGGCTCCCAAATCCCTGGTGGGAAAGATCCGGGGGACCTGGCCCTACCTGGAGTATGGGCTGGGGCAGGATCGTCTGGGAGGCGCTAAAATAGGGTACCTGGACACCGGGATTGTAGTAAGAGTGGTCGACAGTACCATCAATAACTACAAGGTGCAATTGTCAACCCTGCATTTTGCATTTCTTGACCGGGATTTTTTCCGGAGAGACACCACCATCCCGTTGAAACCCTACTATCTCTCCAGTAGCTGGATCGTTGATGGCGATGAGAAATACGATTATGTGAAACTGACGCTCGATGAGAAACTTCCTTACCGAAGCTTTCACCAGGTCAATCCATCCAGGCTGATCGTGGATGTTTTCGGACTTACCAGCAACACCAACTGGATCAACCAGCGCTCAACGGCAAAGGCGATCAAAACAGTGTCCTATGAACAGCTGGAAGACGACGTTTACCGGATGATCATCGATCTGAAAGAGCCGCAGCATTGGGGACATTCGATCTATTACGAGGGAACAAAGCTGGTGATACGTGTCAAGCGGCAACCGGAAATTCTGGACATCGATCAACTGAAAATAGCCGTGGATGCCGGTCACGGTGGAAGCAACAGTGGCGCGGCCGGGGTGACCAGCAAAGTGCTCGAGAAGCATTATACGCTGATGATGGCCCGGGAGCTGAAAAAAGAATTGCAGGATAAGGGGGCCAGCGTGTTTATGACAAGGGAGGGTGATGTTTCACTCGGGATGAATGACAGGCTGACGATGCTTCG
>CAMLEM010000282.1 GCA_946479005.1 uncultured Chitinophagaceae bacterium
TTCCCTGCCTGCGTGACGCAGTCAGGCAGGGATCCTCCCCTTCGCAACAAAAAGATCCCTGGCATTTGCGGGGATCTTTTTTTTGTGTTCTCATAACCGACGGGAGTTCCCTGCCTGCGTGACGCAGTCAGGCAGGGATCCTCCCCTTCGCAACAAAAAGAAAACCCTGATCATTATGACCAGGGTTTTTTATTTGTCGAATATTTTTTGAGGTTACCCTTTGTTGATAGAGCTTGCCCCACTGCTTTTCAGTTCCCGAATCACCCCGTTCCCTTTATAACGCACATCACTGGCTCCGCTGGCTTCCGCGGAAAGCTCCTTGTTTACGGTTACCCTGACATCACTGGCACCACTGGCACCCGCGTGGCAGGTTTCGGTTTCCAGGTCGTAACCCTTGAAACTGCTGGCGCCACTCGCATCTACGTACAGGCGGGTAGCCTTACCCGAAAGGCTGATGTCGGAAGCTCCGCTCAGGTCCACCGATAATTTATCCACCTCCACTCTCCCTTTAAGATCACTGGCGCCCGATTGGGATATCGCAAGGGTGCCGGCCCGCAGGGTACCATTGATGACCACGTCACAGGCCCCGCTGATCTTTAGCTCATCCAGGTTCTTCACCGAGATATATGCTTTCAGCTTCCTGTTCCTTCCCAGCTGAACTTTTTTATCAAAACCGATATGGAGGATCCCGTTCTTCACCTCCACCCTGATCTTCTCCCTGTCGCTTACAGAAGAAGCGCTGACTGCTACAGCTTCCTCCGAAGCCTGGTCGATGTAAACATCAAAACTGCTGGAGACACTGATCCCGTGAAAATTCTTTGCCTCGCGGACCTCCGCATTGGGGTCGTTGAAATTTTGCGCGCTGATGCCCGTAACAACCAGGAGGGCGAGCAGCATTCCTACTGTTCTTCTCATTTTTTCTTATATATTTTATCAGATCCTTGTTACCTGTCCGCCCGAATTGGTGCGTATCTCGCGAATGGAGGCATCCCCCTTATATTTCACGAATCCGCCGGTATTGGCTTTCACCGATAATTCTTTGTTCACCGTGACGGAAACACCGGACCCGGTGGATGCCGTGACGGTGCAATGTGAAGTGAGCAGGTCGATCCCGTGAAACATACTTCCGGTATCTCCCTCCACGTTCAGCTTTTCCGCCCTTCCTGATAACCGCACCTCCGAACCGGTTCCCTGGTCCACAGCAAGATCATCCACATCAATCTTTCCAGTTACGATGGCACCCGTGTGCACGTCCATTTTCAACGTGGGAGATTTTAAGGTCCCTTCTATGGTGACTTTGGCACCCGTGTGGGCATTGAGCAGATCCAGGTTGGTGTAAGAAACATAGGCTTTCAGGTTCTTTTTCTCTTTCCTGGAATTGGGAGCCTTTAATTTGTTATCATACTGGATCCGCAGGATCCCGCCCTCTACTTTGGTTTCGATCCTGTCGCGGAATTCCGTGGTAGCAGCGCTTACCGCCACCTCCTGGGTGGTCCCTTCGGTCAAAACAAGTTCAATACCCGTGGCCACGTGGATCCCGTGAAAATTACCAACGGTCCTTTTTTCGGCATTGGCATCGTGAATTGTTTTCTGCCCAAACCCAACGATAAAGGCGAAAACAGCGATTAAAAAACAAAATATTTTTTTCATACCAGGTTGGTTTAGAGTGATACGCCCGGCAGCTGCCAAATGTTACAGGACGGAACAAATTTCTTCCTTATTTTTGGCTCCCGCTCATCACTAGCGGATTTCAGTTTCCCGGGGTGTCCCGATCCTTTCAGGTCAGGACTGAGATCATACCCGTAGAACCTGGTCAGGGTAATGCCTGCGAAGGGAGGAGTCGGAATCACCTTTCTGCCAGTCATTGCCTTCAGTTTTTACGGGTCAAATTTTAAAAAATGAAAAAGACCTTTTTAGCGGCGTTAATGGCAATGACCCTGGGTGTCGCAGCCCAGGATTCCCTCCTCTCAAGAAAAGACAGCTTTTATGTGCTGACCCCCGTGGAAATCCGGTCGATCCGTGCCAGCGAACTGGCGCCCTTTACCAAGACCGACCTTTCCAAAAAAGAGATCCAGGTAATGAATATCGGACAGGATATCCCCTTTATCCTGAACCAGACACCTTCCGTGGTGGCAGCTTCCGACGCCGGAAACGGGATCGGTTATACGGGGCTGAGGATACGGGGCGTAGATGCCACAAGGATAAATGTGACCCTGAACGGGATACCTTTTAACGATGCGGAAAGCCAGGGCAGTTTTTTTGTCGACATCCCTGATTTTGCTTCATCTTCAAACAGCATCCAGATCCAGCGTGGAGTGGGAACCTCTTCCCACGGTGTGGGCTCCTTTGGGGCGAATCTCAATTTCAGCACCAATGACCACATCACGGAACCTTATGGTGAATTCAGTTATAATTATGGTTCATTCAACACCTGGAAGAACACGGTCAAGACAGGCACCGGGCTTTTATACGACCGGTTCACCGTTGATCTCAGGCTTTCAAGGATACATAGCAATGGTTATGTGGACAGGGCCAGCTCCGATCTCCGGGCCTTTTCCTTCTCTACAGCCTATATCGCGAAAAACACTTCCCTGCGTGCCAATGTGATACTGGGCAAGGAAAAAACTTACCAGGCCTGGTATGGTATCACGGAGGCAGATCTCCTGAATAATAACCGGACGATCAATTATGCCGGCACTGAAAAACCCAGCGGTCCTTATGAAAATGAAACGGACAACTACCTACAGGATCATTTCCAGTTTTTCTATAATCAAAAGTTCAGTGACAAGCTCGATTTTTCAACGGCCGTTTTCCTCACCACGGGCAACGGGTTCTACGAACAATACCGCGCCAATGAAGAATATCTTAAATATGGTCTTTCCAATCCCGGGACCTCCGATTTCATCCGTCAACTCTGGCTGGATAATGAATATTATGGCAATATCTTCTCATTCCAGTACAGGTCGAACCAAACTACCGCTACTTTAGGGGGCGCATTCACCCAATACGACGGGGCTCATTTCGGAGAGATCATCTGGGCTTCCAACGGAATGCCCGAACCCAGGCATCGTTGGTACGACCTGGATGCGCTGAAGTCTGATTATTCCATTTATGCCAAGCAGCAAACGAGATTTAGTGACTGGTGGTACATTTTCACCGACCTGCAATACAGGCACGTTCGCTATAACATCGACGGGTTTCGCGACAATCCCGGGCTTTTCATAAAAAACAGGTATCATTTTTTTAATCCCAAAGTGGGAATTACATACCGGCGGAATATCTGGAAAGCCTATTTTTCATACGCCCTCGCCAACAAAGAACCCAATCGCGAGGATTTTGAAACCGGCGTTTTGGAAGAACCGTTGCGGGAGCAATTGCACGATCTTGAAGCAGGCATTGAAAAGACCACCGATGATTATAGCTGGGGCGTGAATCTTTATTATATGAAGTACCGCGACCAGCTGGTGCTCACGGGCCGTATCAACGACGTAGGTGCCTACACAAGGATGAATGTTCCAAACAGCTTCCGGATGGGGATAGAGATGCAGGGTGCCGTGCGATTCAATCACT
>CAMLEM010000283.1 GCA_946479005.1 uncultured Chitinophagaceae bacterium
AGGGAGGAGACGGCCGATGGAATCGACAAGCACGGCCGCCGCAAGCTCTCCCCCGCTGAGCACATAGTCACCGATGGAGATCTCCATCGTAATAAAATGCTCCCTGATCCTTTCATCGATCCCCTTGTAATGCCCACATATCATCAGCAGGTTTTCTTTCAGGGAAAGGTTGTTGGCAATACCCTGGTTGAGTAATCTTCCATCCGGTGTGAGATAGATGATCTCGTCGTATTTCCTTTTGGAGCTAAGTTCTTCAATGGCTTTTGCCAGCGGTTCGCACATCATCACCATTCCTGCCCCGCCTCCGTACTGGTAGTCATCTACCTGCCCGTATTCATTCACCGCCCATTTGCGCAGCTGGTGAAGTTCTACGGTAAGGTGCCCCTTTTCCCGGGCTCTTTTCATAATGGAATGATCCAGGGGACTGGTAAGTAATTCAGGCAGAACCGTGATAATATCGATGTGCATCCAACAAAGATAATGATAGGGGCCTGCCGGAATTTCGTCAGCCGGATTCTGCCGTTTATCAAGAACCCGCCCGGCGCCGCAGGGAAATAAAATAGTTTGGAGGTATGAAATATACAATCACGGCGATCCTGTTCTGCCTGCCTTTCGTCCAGTGCAAGGCTCAATCAGTAAACCCTGGTTTGAAGGACGCGGAAGATGCCCTGAAAAATGGAAGCCCTGTTTCGTTGGTACTGACGAATCCTTCCTTTATGGACCTTCATCCCCAGGATGAATTCAGGCAACTGATAAAAAAATACGCGGACAGCCTGCCGGTAGATATCAGTCCTGCCGGTGAGCCTGGCCGGCGCATCCGCGCGATCGTGAACGTTAAGAACGCCAATGGAGAACCTGTGAAGAACTGCCTGGTTTATTTTTACCAGACCGACGCGAAGGGATGGTATTCCGCGAACTCCCCGCACGTGGGAGGTAATTCCGGCGATATGGGACACGCGCGGTTATTTGGTTATGGGAGAACAAACAGCCAGGGGCAGCTGATCGTCGAAACAGTGAAGCCTTCGGGCTACCCGCAAAGCGACCTCCCCGCGCATATTCATATTCATTTTGAGCGGCCGGGCTCGCGGGAATATGTTACAGAATTATTATTTGATGACGATCCCCGTCTTGTTGGAAGGATCCGGCAACAATCGGTTGGTTTTCACATTTCCAAACCTGAGCCCGGGCCGGGAGGCTTTGAGCAGCAGTTTACTTATAACATAGAATTGAAGTAGAGAGGATTTTATGGTTTCCCACAGATTGGATGCCTCCTGGTCGAAATCGTTTGATTGGTTTCGACCTAAAAGAACTTATCTGTTAAATCTGTGTGTCTTTGATCTGTGAAATCTGTGGGAAACGGCTGTTGGCTGTTCTTTACGCCCTTGCGAGAAATACAATTATTATAACCCCCATAAATTGCTCAAAATCAGCCACACCCGCAACTGACCATATTCAGCTTTTGTAAACATTTTATGTATTATTTTCACGCCGGAAAAAACAGGCTTCCGATCCCTGTTCCCATCTATCTTAACATTGATCATGAAGTCACTGACCACTCTTACCGATCCCGTGTACATTGAACCTAAATCTTTCAGCGCCTACGAACGTTTCTGGCTGAAATATATGAATGACAAACGGGACCTTCCTTTTATTCATCTTCTTACAACGATCCATCTCCTGGTGATCCCGATGGCGGTGATTTTATATACGCCGCTGCTCCAGGGATGGTACTGGTGGTTGTTATATGTACCCTATTTCTACATCTCTCAAATGTATTTCAAGGGAAGGTTCGGCTTGATGCTTCACTGCATCAGTCACCGTAAGCTTTTCAAGAAAGGATACACCTGGCTCTATCATTACATCATCTGGTTTGTTTGCCCCTTCTTCGGGCATACCCCCGAAACATATTTTGTTCACCATATGGCGATGCACCACGTGGAGAATAACCAGCCGGATGATGCGAGCAGCACGATGGCTTATAAGAGAGACAGCCTTTGGGATTTTATGAAATACGTAGGCCGTTTCCTTGTGCTCGGATTCCGCGACACGTTTATGTACCTGTTCAACCGGAAAAGGAAGAAACTTTATATGCGCCTCACCTACGGGGAGATGGCTTTCTATCTTTTTTGTATCGGTATGAGCTTTGTGAATTTCAAGGCCACCCTGTTCGTTTTCATCATTCCGTTCATCTTTGCCCGGATCGTGATGATGCTGGGGAACTGGACTCAACATTCCTTCATTGACAAAAACGACCCGGAGAATAATTTCACCAGCGCGATCAATTGCATCAATACCGTTTACAATAAGACCTGCTGGAACGATGGTTATCACACCGTACACCATCTTCGCCCGGCGATGCACTACACGGAGATCCCCGGCGAGTTCCTGAAGCTGAAAGACGAATTCGCGGAACAGAAATCCCTGATCTTTTCCGACATCCATTACCTGCACGTTTTCATTTACCTGATGACCAAACGGTACGACAAGCTGGCGGAGAATCTCGTCAACATCAATGGCACTTTCAAAAATGAGGAAGAGGCGATAGCGCTGATGAAGGAGAGGACGAGGAAGATCGTTTTGAATTAAACTGCAGGTTTCCCACAGATCTCACAGATTAAATACACACAGATCCCACAGATTTATTTCTCTAAATCCAGCGCGGTTACCTGGTTGCGATCTGCGGGGATCGATCTGTGGGAAATGGTGTTTTACATTACTCCAATAATTGGTAAGGCTTTATCGCGGATCAGCCTGTTGAATTCCGCGATCTCTCCAGCCTGCAGGTCTTTAAATTTCTTTAGTTGGACATCTACCTGCCTGGAAAGGTCCGCATATACATCTCTCACCTGCTTAGGCGGTGGCATATTGCCACTGTTCGCCGCATCAAACACAGCAGAAAGCTTATCATTCAGCCGGATCGGGTAATTCAACACATCCTGGAAACTTTTCGCTTTGGTCTGGTGAAGCGTTTCTTCGATTGCCGTCAGCTTTTTCTGGATGGAATCAGCGGAAGGCTTCAATTCCTTTGCAACTGCTTTGTCCTGCCTTCCCAGGAAATCATTGATCTGCCCGCGAATAATGCGGATGTCCTTCACTGTCTTCTGCACCTCATTGAACTTATCCCTCACCATCACCAGGAAATCGAATTGCGCTTTGTAATCGGCTTCGGAAATAACAAAATTGGGATCGGCCAGCAGGTTCATTTCTTTTTCCACGGAATCCTTCCCCATTTTCAGCCTCGCATAATATTTTCCCGGGGGAGCGAGTATGCTTCCCGGTACTCCATTCCACAGGATCATATTGTCAACCCTTTCACCGCCCGGGTATTGGAGGTTCCAGACAAACTGGTTCAATCCTTTTACAGGTTCAATTTTATCCGCGGGAAGTTTCGCATCCGAAGTGTAAGTCTTTATTAATTTGCGATTCGCATCAAGAATGGAAAGGGAGACCTTCGCGGAATCCCCGGGATCTCGGAGATAATAATTGATCACCATTCCATTGGGCGGGTTGGCCCCGGCCGGCGCGTTGGAACGGCCCCCACGGAAACCCTGGGGCCGCAAACGGTA
>CAMLEM010000284.1 GCA_946479005.1 uncultured Chitinophagaceae bacterium
AGAACCAGGGGTAGCAGGATTCCTCGTTGAACCGATACAGGGGGAAGCCGGGGTGATCGTTCCCGCGGAAGGATATCTTGCTGAATCAAAAAAGCTTTGTGAAGCGGCCAACGTACTCTTCATCGCTGATGAGATCCAGACCGGGCTTTGCCGCACAGGCAAACTGCTGGCCTGCGATCACGAAAGCGTACGGCCCGATATCGTACTATTGGGCAAGGCCCTCGGAGGAGGAATGATACCTGTGAGCGCTGTGCTGGCGGATGATGAAGTAATGCTTTGCATCGCACCCGGCGAACACGGTTCCACGTACGGAGGCAATGCACTGGCCTGCCGGGTCGCGATTGAAGCCCTGGACATCCTGGTTGATGAAAAGCTCGCGGAGAATGCGGAGAGACTGGGTGAGCTTTTAAGAAATGGGTTGAAAGCGATCAAATCACCTTATATCCGGGAAGTGCGCGGAAAGGGATTGCTTTGCGCCATCCACCTTTCGCACCCGGATAAGGAGGCAGCCTGGAAGCTTTGCATTGAAATGATGAAGAACGGCCTGCTGGCCAAGCCGACACAGGGCGACCGCATCCGTTTCGCCCCGCCTTTGGTGATCTCAGAAGCGCAGGTAAAGGAATGTTTGAAGATCATTGCAAGGTCAATGGAAGTGCTGGGTCCGGTTAATCCTTAATGAACGAGATCACTCTCCCGGCCACCATTAAATAATATATTCCCGATCTCAAACCGGGAAGGTCTATCGTCTCCGTTTGATTTCCGCCATTATGATGCATTATACGGTGATACACGACCTGCCCTGCCGCATTATTGATCTGCAGCGGATAACTTCCCCCGGGAAGTTCTGTTTGCAACGTTAAAGTGGAAGTCGTTAACGGGTTGGGATATATGGAGATCGCCCCTCCCTTCCTATCCACCCGAACGATCACACTATAGCGCATTGTTCCGTTGGTTTCCAGGGATCGGATGCGGTAGAAGTTAATTCCGGCATATGGATCTGGGTCCAGCCAGGTATAACTTGCTTCACCTCCATCGTTACGATTGGCAACACAGCTACCAATGGAACTGAAATCAATACCGTTACCGGATCGTTCTATGGAATAAATTATTACTTCTGACTCTGTAAGATTCTTCCAGTCCAGTTTAATAGCCTCCCCCCTTCCGTATGCACGGAAGCCGGCAAAATGTACAGGAAGCACCGTACTACCCCTTAGCGCGATATCATCAATTCTGAATTGTGTAGTGGCAGACATTTGCGTAAACCTGATATGAAGGTTGGAACTGGCAGGAATGGCTCCCACCGCCGTGATAAGAATCCAATTCGCCGTTCCCGTCCCGGTAGGGCGATCATAACTCAATGCAGAATAACTGAGGCCATCCCCGCTGACCTCCACAAGCAATTCATTATTCCCTGATACGGTATTCTTATAATGGCCGAATGACAGAGCGAGCCCTGAATAGCCAAGCGTGTTGATGCCACTTATTATAAAATCCCTGCCAGCCACATTCGTAAAAAATATGTTCCCGCCGCCGGATGCGCCAGTGTATCCACTCGAGTTCACTGTGTTCCTTACATCGGATTCAGGAATGCTTGTCGAAGAAAAACTGGCCGGGGAAACATTCTGCCACCCCGTATAAGCACTGATCACTGTAGTTGTAACTGGAGTACCTGCATTCTCCGAAAAGAATATTGTTTGCGTGTTGGCAGATTTGAAAAATATCAACCCTAATAACAAAACCGGGATCCTCATAGCCTTGATTTTTGTTTGGGTAAAGTTGAAACTGAACACGGAAACAAAAACGGGAATAACCTCAGTTTCCGCTGGGAAAATAACCTGGTAACATCCGAAAAAAACATTTACAAAATGTTGTTTACAACTGACCAACCCATAGAAATGAAGGCGATGCAAAAAAAAGGACCGCGCTATCGCGCGGTCCTGCTTATTCTGGTTTTTGAGTTCTTACCGGATATGCACTTTGCCTTCGGCCAGCCTGTTACCTCCCTGGTCGCTAACCACGAGGTAATAGATGCCGGTGCTTGCGCTTTGCATATCAATGGGGATCAGGGTATAGGGTCCGGTGATGTTAAAGTTCTTCTGGAATACCCTGCTTCCTTTCTGATCGAAGATGGAAATGGTCCTTCTTGAATCAGTTCCGCCGAAGTTGTAGTAGGAAACCGTGAACCTTCCGTCATTCGGGCTCGGGAAGATGAACAGCCGGCTGCTGATCGTAGTGTTGATGGTCACCACGGGCGACACATTTGAACAAACAAGGGCCGGTGAAGTAAAGGTTTCCTGGATCGCAACCTGGTAGGTTCCGAGATGTTCCACATTCGCTACATAAGTATTACCCCCGATCGGTGGCACGGCAGGCACACCGTTATACAACCAGGTGGTGCTGATGGTTCCCCCCGTAGATGCAGAAGGCGTTGCTGTTAACGTAGTGATCTGCCCGGGTAATAGCGTGGTCAGCGGAGATGCACTCAGCCCCACTGTGGGTACTGCTCTTACTGTCATCGTAATGACTGAAGAAGTGAGCGTGGTGGTGCTCAGGCAGGCACTGCCCCCGGTGATCGTGATCACCACATCCACGTTATCGTTATGAGCCAGCGCGTTCGTAGTCCAGGCATTGGAAGCCCCGTTCTGTACACTGCTTCCATTTCTCCTGAAACTATAGTTCACGCTTCCACCAGCTGTATTCGATGCCGTGGCTGTAAAGGTGACACTGGTTCCCGCGCAGATATTATTGCCCGGGTTGGCTGCCAGGGTCAGCGTTGGCGTTATGGGCGCTGTAACGATCATCGTGATCGTGTTGGAGAATGCCACATTTGAGCTCAGGCAGGTTCCTCCGGTGATCAGGATATCAGATGTCACCTGGTCCCCATTGGCCAGCGTGGTCGTGGTATAGGTGTTTGAAGCCCCACTCTGGACCACTACGCCATTTACACGGAAATTATAGGTCGCCGTACCGCCACCGATATTGCTGGCTGTAGCCGTGAACTGCACGCTGGTTCCCGCACAGATCGCACCGGCCGGGTTAGCGGCAATGGTCACTGTCGGTGTGTTGCCCGGTGTTACCACCATCGTGATCGTATTCGATGTGGCAGATGTTGAGCTCAGGCAGGTTCCGCCTGTGATCGTGATGTCCACGGTAACCGCATCACCGTTGGCAAGTGTGGTGGTCGTGTACGTGTTTGAAGCGCCGTTCTGCACACTGATGCCATTCACTTTGAAATCGTAAGTAGCCGTTCCGCCGCCGAGATTATTTGCCGTGGCGGTGAATTGAACGCTGGTGCCAGCGCAAACAGGTCCTGCCGGGTTGGCGGCAATGGAGACTGTCGGTGCGGAGCTGGCATTCACTGTCATTGTGATGGTATTTGAACTAGCTGTAGTTGCCAGTAAACAGGTACCTCCCGCGATCGAGATCTCAACGGTCACCGCATCGTTATTTGCCAGCGTAGTGGTGGTATAGGTATTTGAAGCGCCATTCTGAACACTGCTGCCATTCACCTTGAAATTGTAAGTCACCGTACCACCGCCGGTATTCGCTGCGG